>JBNLCS010000102.1:0-7376 GCA_050303935.1 Bacteroidales bacterium | reverse complement strand
TTTTTAACCCCTGGATTATTTCGTTTAAAATAACCAGGTTTTTACCATCTTTTACTGATGTTAATACAATTTGGTCATCGTTTGATTCTGGTGAAGCAATACATTCAACAAAAACTAACTCTTTCCAGGAATTACCTTCTTTGTCGGTAAATATAAATTTAATGGTATTTGCCCCTGCTTCAGGTAGGTATTTGAATACAAAGTTATTATCATTTAAATTATATTGACGTTCAAAAACAATGGTATTATTGTTTGATACTTCTACTTCTAATTTTTTAATACCACTTACCACCAACGGAATTTCGATTTCTTTTCCTTGTATAACATCGTACCTGTTTTTTGTTATTATACTTCCTTCATGAACCTTTTTTTGAGACATAGTTCCATCAAGATTTTTTAAATTATTAAAAGTGTCATTAATGGCAGATGGAGATAATTCGATGTTTTCCCGTAAACCATCTTTTTTCGGTACAATAATTTTGGAATCTGTTATATCAGTGTCAGCTACAACATTGTCCCTGGTATTATTTAACGCAATAGAAAAGGTATCCCTTCTATTTGTTCGAATAGTATTGTCTGTATTTAGATTATTCTTCTTCCCTTGATCACTTTGGTTTGGTACATCTATTTTTGCTATTTCGGGAATGCTTAATTCCAAATTAGTAAAAAAAATATCTTTTAGTCCATAGGTTTTATCCGGATCGAAAATAGACAGCACAGAGAGGTCGCCATTGTTCGTGGTGGAAAGCATAATTTCTTCACCCGTTGAATTTAAAGGATAGCCAAGGTTTTTTGGTTTTTGCCAGATACCCTCTTTGTTTATACTATAGAAATAATCATAGTCACCAATAGTGTTATGTCCGTATGAGGAATAAACTAAAATTTTCCCATCTTTAATAACAAACGGTGCATCATCGTTATAAGGGGTATTTATTTCGGGCCCTAGGTTTATGGCTGGCCCCCAGCTTCCATTTCTTTGCCTGAACGACATGTATATGTCCAACCTGCCATAACCATCTGGCCTGTTACTGGAAAAATAAAGAATTTCTGAATTGGGGGATTCAAATGCATTTGATTCCCAGTATTTGGTATTTATGTTGTCATTTAGTTTGAATAACTTACCCCATTGTTCACCATTTTTTATTGAAACGTAAATATTACCGTCATAGTTGTCATTATTGTATATGTATAAGGCATTTCCTTTATAATTTAATGAACTGGTGGCAACATCACCATCAACACCTAACTGGGGAACAATATTTACAGGGGGGGTCCATCCCGTATCATTCTTATATGAAACAAAGATAGCATCGTAAAATTGTAATTTACGGGTAAATGCCATGGTTTTCCCATCGCCGGAAATTACAGGATTATATTCTTCAAATGATGAATTAATATTTTCTCCCAGGTGTTTTAATATAATTTTTACAGGTTTATCTTTTTGTTCTTTAGCGTATTCACAAGAACTGATCCTTTTTCTAACAAGTTCCATATCATACAAATCCGGGTCCATGTTTTTTAGGAACATGTTATATTGGTTAATGGCTTCATCAAGCATATTGTTTTTGTGATAGGCTTCCGCTAAGTAAAAGACAACATCGGCCGGGGCCATAGTTTCTTTATACGAATCTTCTTTGTATTTGGAGCTTATATTTTTCGAAGCTTCTTCCAGGTATCGTATGCTTTGGGAAGAACGATACGTATTGTTCAGTAAACATCTTCCGATAAGATACTTTAGATTATTGTTATAAGGATTGTTTCTGAGTAATTTCATATAGATAGGGAGTGCTTCTTCGTATTCTTCAAACAGAAAATAGGATTGTGCTTCGAAAAAGGAGTCTTTAAACTGATTATCTAATTGCCCCCTTGATATTATAACAAAACTGAAAAAGATCAATGAAACTATCCTTAATCTCATGTGTAATAGTGTTAATTAACTACTAAGATATATAAAAAATGTAAGAAGAATTTGTAAGTAATTAACAATTACTTTAATGTAATTTTTTATATGATTAAATGCTTGATAAAATTCACGAATAACTTACACGTTAAGTAAAATATACAATATAATAACCTATTAGATTAAAACAGTTTAGTGAAAGAAAATTTGTTTTTCCATTTAAGGTAACGTATCATTGGTTATACGTTCAGCTTTAAAACACTTTTCTTTCATGGTTAAAGTCCTGGAGGGTGTCTTTAATTGATTTTAGGAACATTCCTCCCAGAGAACCATCAATGATCCGGTGGTCGTATGCAAGCGACAGCATAACAATATCACGTATTCCAATGGTTTCAATACCATTTACTTTTACCACAGCCGGTTTCCTTGTTATAGCGCCAATAGCCAGGATTGCAACTTCAGGTTGGTTAATAATGGGGGTTCCGGCCAGGCTTTCAAAATTTCCAAGATTTGTAATGGTAAAAGTTCCATCTTTTACATCATTCGTGTTTAATTGGTTTATCCTGGCCCTGCTTACTATATCGTTTACTTTTGTAGCTAACCCAACCAGGTTTTCTTTATCGGCATCTTTAATAACCGGAACGATAAGGTTTCCATCGGTAAGTGCCGTTGCAACCCCAATATTAATAAATTTTTTCAGGTAAATGTGGTCTTCGTCAATAGAAGCGTTCACCATGGGGTATTTTTTTAGGGCATTTACCACGGCTTCAATAAAGATCGGTGTATAAGTAAGTTTTTCCCCTGTTTCTTTTAAAAAACGGTCCTTAATTTTATTTCTCCACATTACCAAGTTTGATACATCGGCTTCAATGAATGACGTAACGTGCGGAGATACTGATTTGGACATGACCATATGGTTCGCAATTAATTTGCGCATTCGGTCCATTTCAATGATCTCGGAATTTTCAATCAGGTTTTGTTCAATAACAAATGGCTGGTGACGTTTTTTTTGATCTTCAAATTGTTTTTTTTCAAGCTTCGTGGTTTCTTTTTCTTCTGATTTCTTCTTTATTATGTAACGCCTGATATCATCGGCCAGTAATTCATTGTCTTTACCTGAGCCTTTCAAAGAATACAAGTCTTCAAGAGGTATGTTGTAATCCAACGCCAGGCTTCTTATATAAGGGGGGATAAAACGGTGTTTTTGAATGGTAACTGTTTGTATTTCAAATTCGTTGTTTTCATCCGTTTCTATATCTGTAAATTCATCTGTTGTTATTTCATTATCAGTTAATTCTTCTTCATTTTTAGTATCCCGCATTACTTCAATCACAGCTAAAACATTGCCTACAGGTGCAATGTCATTTTCATTGAACATCTTTTTTACAAGTTTACCTTCTTCGGGGGCCAGAATCTCAGTATCTACTTTATCTGTGGCTACCTCTGCTATTGGTTGTTCGGGTTCAACATCATTACCAATATCAACTAACCATCTGATTATTGTGACATCTGTTATACCTTCTCCCATTGAAGGAACTTTAATATTGAGTTTTGACATTGTTATTTATAAGTTTATCATGGAAACAACAATTGTTTCTTTTTGTTAATTTAAATTAAAATCAACTTGTTGGTCAATTTTAAAAAAGTTATTGAGTATTATGTTTATATCATTTTGTATGCTATAATTCTGTGCGTATTCTGTATTTAACCTTATTATAGCTTCCGGCTCCTTATAGGTTTGCTTTAGTTGGTCGTGTGGATAAAATATACCTGGTATAGTCAAGCCTTCCATATTTTTTTCAGTAACCAATTTATATCCTACAAAGGATAACTTACCGGTTATAATTTTTAAAATATTAATGTAAAATGTTTTTATTGATTTAAATAATAAAATTAAAACGGGGGATATACTTAACAACAACAGTGCAAAGCTTAAATCGAGAGCTCTTTTTTTACGTCTGTTAACTGCCTTTGTAACCGAATTAAAACTGACCGTGTAAAGATCGCCGGCTGTATTAATTGAACTACTACCTATAACAGAAATACTCTCGGGGGGGGCAATTTTAAAATCAAGGTTGGCATCTGAAAATAGTAACATGTTTTTAATTATTTCCTGTGATGAAATGTTTTTACCACAGAAAATAATTTCTTCGGCATTATTAATTTTTATAATGTCGCTTAATTGGTCAATAGTACCAATATATCCTTTTTCTATTTTATCATCAGGTTTCACTATTCCCGCAAGATCTGGAATAATATGAGAATATTTTAGGATGGAATAAACGCGTTGGGCTTCGTTTTTTTCGCCAACAATAAGGATGCGTTTTTTGATTTTTTTAAATATGGTAAATAGCTTTTTTGACTTGGTAAGATTGAATACTAATCGTATAATATGGGCAAATAATAATGTCCAGATTGAACCTAAAATTATAAGTGCCCTGGAAAACCTTAAATCTTCCGGGAGCAATGCATAAATAAGTATTATTACCAAACTTCCAAAAATAATCCCCCTTCTTATCTTGATCATTTTAAAGGGGTGAGAGTATGATCCTGAAAACCACATTGTTATTAGCCATATGAAAATATAAACAGGAACAACTATATTAAGAAAAAAATCAGGATACGTGCCACCGTCCCCAAATTTGTATATTTCCCAGTATGGCCTTATAATATAAAACCCGGCATATATTGTGGCCGCATCAAATACCGGGAAAAACAACCTTTCAGCTACTCTTTTCAGTACAGATAAAGATGCCCTAAAATAAATAGCTATATTGATGAAAAAGGAATACAAACTGGCATATTGCTTTGAAAAGTGTTTTTTTGCAAATATGATCATGGCATTGTAAAATACCAATACATAATTTATACTCCCTTTTTTTGTGCTTTCCCCTTTATAGTGAATGATGGTTGATTCAGGGAAATATATATTTTCATAACCGGCTTTAACAATTCGGTATGAAAGGTCAATATCTTCTCCATACATAAAAAATGTTTCATCAAGCAGGCCTGTTTCATTCAGAACACTTTTACGGATTAACATAAAGGCCCCGGGCAAGACATCTACAGGATTAATTTCTTCTTTTGGCAAATACCCTAAATGGTAGCCTCCAAATATTTTTGATCTCGGAAATACAAGTGATAAACCAAATATTTTACAAAAAGAAACCCAAGGGGTTGGAAGCCCTCTTTTTGATTCAGGTAAAAAATTCCCTTTTCCATCTATCATTTTTACCCCCAGGGCCCCTGCTTTAGGTTTTTCTTCCATGTAAGAAATACATTTATTGAATGTGTCTTCTTCAACAAGTGTATCGGGATTTAATAACAGAACATATTTTCCTTTACTAATTTTAATTGCTTGGTTATTGGCCGTTGAGAACCCTACATTGTTTTTGTTCTCAATACATATTACGTCAGGAAATTTATCCCGTACCATTTGAACCGATCCATCAGCGGAATTATTGTCCACAACAAGTACTTCACCTTCAATATTGTTCAAGGCATTAAAAACAGACTGCAAACATTGTTCAAGAAAGTATTTTACATTGAAATTAACAATTATTACTGATAACTTCATCTTGAAAATCCAGGTTATTTTTTGTTACATTCAACAATTATCATTCTACAGGCGTGGGTATATTCCATATTGCATGATTCCTGAAAATACCTACAGGCTTCTTCCATTTTATCCATTCTGTAATATGTCATTCCAAGATTATAATAGGCAACTTCATTTTTAGGGTTCATGTTTAAGCTGATCTCAAAGTCTTTAATGGCTTCCTCGTATTCGCGGATTTCATAATGTACCCTTCCACGGCTATGATATGCACTGGCATTTTTGGGATCCAACTCAATGGCCATATTCAAGTCATTCATTGCCCCGGAATATTCTTCAAGGTTCAATTTTGCAACTCCGCGTGACAAAAATATCCTGAATTCGTTAGGATCGCCTAATTGTAAAGCTTTGTCAAAATCTTGTATGGCTTTTGAGTATTTTTCCCTTTCGTTGTTCACAATTCCCCGGCTATAATAAAACATAGGTTCTGAGGGTTTTTTTTCAATGGCTTTATCGGCTAATTCCATTGCTTCTTTTATGTTGCCCATAAATGACATACATAATATTTTACCATTTAAGGCCTTGTCATTGTCTTTTTTATAGGTAATCGCCTTTTCATAATCTTTTAACGCATCATTATATTTGTCCATGTAAAAATTTATCTCTGCCCTTATGTAATATAATTCGGCATTGTCATCATCCAGATTAATGGCTTGGTTAATAGTTAGGTATGCTTCATCATATTTTTTTCGTTCAAGATAGAGTTTTGACTCAGTCATTAAAGAGAATACCTCTTGCTCAATTTGTGAAAACGCTCTTTGAAATGATAATAAACAGACAACGATGAATAAATACCTCATTATTTAAGTTTAATATAATATTTTACAGGCTAAAGATAATTGATTATTTAACCAAATATATTTTAAATATCAACTTTTTGTATTGAGGAAGTTTAAATTAGTTTAGTTTTCTTAAAATGGAATGAACAAATACGGTTAGATTCTTTAATTAACTATTTCGCATTGGTTTCATTAGTTTCCTCTTTCTTATTAGTAGTACCTTTGGTGGTTTGCTGGGATTTTGGTTTAGTATCTTTTTTTCCTTCCGTTGTTTCTTCTTTTTCTTCTTCCTTTTCTTCTTCCTTTTCTTCTTCTTTAATCAATAGATCATTTTTCTGAAGTAAGTTATACCAAAGTACCAGCTTTTTCATATCTGATACATAAACACGGTCACGGTCATATTCCGGTAAAATCTCTTCCATAAAGTTTTTCAAACTTTCATTGTCCGATTTGTGAGAAATGGTTTCTTTACCTTGTTCTTTGTCAAAAATCTTGTCCATAACATCGGCTAAGGGTACTTCTTGTTCTTCTGTAAATATAGCAATGTCTTCCAACGAACTCATTTTTGCCGTGGCAGGCACATTGACCCTTTTTTTTGTTTCGATATTTTCAACAATAACCCCATTTCTGCCTTGTGAAATGAATTTGAATAAACCACCCTGTCCTGATATAGATAACAAATCTTTTAAAACCATATATAATTAAAATTTTGTTGGCCTAAAATTAAAGAATTTTACTTAATTCCACGTTCTTTTTTAATTTTTTCGTAGGCCTCATTAATTTTTCTGAATTTTTCTTCTGCTGCCTTTTTAATATCTTCACCCAGATAGCTTACTTTATCAGGATGATGTTTGTTTGCCATTTTCCTGTAGGCTTTTTTAATATCTTCATCAGACGCGTTTTTCTCTACTTCCAGTATTTTGTAGGCAGTATCTGTTTCTTCAACAAACATTGACTTTACTGAGAGCCTGTCTTTGGCTGAGATGCCCATATAACCTGCTATCAGGTCAATTATTTCTACTTCACTTGGATGTATGACCGAATCGGCAGCAGATATTCCATATAAAAAATGTAAAAGCTG
>JBNLCS010000101.1:0-3967 GCA_050303935.1 Bacteroidales bacterium | reverse complement strand
TAATCGTCAGAAAAATTAATGAATTTTTCGGGTTAAAGTATATTAGAAGTGCTTATTTAAAACGTATTCTGGCCATTACCGGGTAATGGTCGGATGAGGTTATTTTGGGTTTTTTGTACCACAACGTAGTAAATTCCTTATCATGAAAGATATAATCAATACGGTAAGCCAACTTTTTACTAATGTATGTATTTCCAACACCATTGCCTTTTTCTCGGTAGCTATCTGTAAGTGATTTAGAAATATGGTGATAAACATATGAAACCGGAGTATCATTTAAATCGCCGCAAATAATTGTTTTGTATGGTGAGTTCTGGATATGATCTTTTACTTTTTCAACCTGTATGCTTCTTTTTTTAAAAGCAATAACAAGCTTTTTCGATATTTCTTTAATATGTTGGTACCTATTGTGGTTTTCAAATCGTGCGATACTGTCAATCATTTTAAAATCATTGTTTTCTAATTTAATTGATTGCAGATGTACGTTGTATATTCGTACTGTATCTTTTTTGAATAAATAATCGCCATACAAACAAAAATTCGACGTATTTTCAAAATGTATTTCACCTTTATTTACAAGATGGAGACGGCTTAAAATGCACATACCATAATTAGAGGCTTTACTACTTCTTTGTATTATGCTATTTCCGGTTTCATATAAATTCTGAAGAGAGAAGGGGATATGAAATGGCCTACCATATTGTACAAAACATTCCTGGAAGCATATCACATCAGGTTTTTCTTCCTGGATTAAATTAATAATGGCTTTGTCTTTTTCATTATTATAATTATATAAACGACGAAGTTTAATGTTATATGACAATATTTTTACGTTTTCAGTTGAACTGGAGGTGTCAGTATGAAATGAGAACCTGACGATTGAACCGATATGCTTCCATCCAAGCAGCACAATGGCCAGTGAAATGAGAAAAAATTTTTTCTTTCTGATAATCCAGTAAACAACAAATACTATATTGGCCAAAAGAATGTATGGGTAGGCCAATCCCAGAAATGCCGCTTGCCAGAATACAGAGGGTTTTATATAAACCGAAATGTATACGAATAAAAGGAGTAACGCAAAAAAGTAATTGATTAGCAGAATAGCTTTTTTCAATACTTTTTTAATGATCATAATCTAATGTCCGATTTGAACTTTATTATTTCCTGTTTCCTTCCCTGAAGAGCAGGTCTTTTTCTTTTTTGTTCAGGCTGTCATAACCGTATTTAGATATCTTCTCCAGAATTTTATCAATCTCCTCCTGCTTTGCCACTTTTTGGGCATTGTACTCGTAATCATCCCGAGGGGGTTGGTTTTTATACGTGATACGAATTTTTTTCCGGGGTTTGAACAAGGTGAATAAACCATCCAGTAAACGGTCGAACCATTTCATAATTGCCCTCCCTTTTTTATATTGAGAAATATATAAATAACCATACAGCGCACCGCCAAGGTGAGCGAAACTACCGCCGGCATTTGTGCCGGCTATTCCTAAAACATCCATGATTACATATGTAAACGCTATATATTTTAGTTTAACAGGACCAATAAATAAAAGGTTAACAACAAAATTTGGCCTATAGAACGATATGGCAAAAACAACAGCCATTACAGCACCGGATGCTCCCCTGTTTGTTGCTCCTAATCCGTTTTCAACAAAAAATGGGATAAAATTATAAGCCAGTATAAAAAGTAAAGCACCTGACATGCCTCCAAGCAAATATATACTAAGCAACTTTTTCTGATCCAGATACATCAAAAATATTCTTCCAAACCAAAACAAAACCAGGAGATTAAAAAGAATGTGCATTAATCCGCCCGGATAAGTTAGTTCATGCACAAACATATATGTTATTACAGACCATGGCCTAATTGCAAGTTCCGGTAAATACGAAGGCAGGTTAATCCAGTTTCCAAGGTAAAAAAGGGAAGCATTGGAACTACCTGTTAATCGTAAGATCACAAGGTTTAATCCCAAAAAAACAAACACTCCCAAATTAATGTATATCAATTTGGTCAGGTAACTTCCTTGTTTAAATGACTCCTTTATTTCGTCAAGTATGCTATTATTGTTTCGATACATTCCCTGCATCTCTTTTCAATTTAAAAATTAATACATTGTTGTGGTTTTTCGCCAGTATTTTATAAGGATATATCCAAATACCATTCCTCCCAAATGTGCAAAGTGAGCAACATTTCCCCTAAAATCAAGAACTACACCAAGTATTAAAGCAAAGATAGCTATGTATTTACCTTTTATTGGCATAGGAGGGAACAGTAACATTAATTGAGCATCCGGGAAAAGCATTCCAAAAGCCATTAATACACCAAATACTGCCCCTGAAGCCCCAACAGTTGGAATATTAACTTCCATGTTTATTAGCAAATTTAATTTTGCATAGACTTCATTCGTATAATTTCTGTTGCTTTCAAGTATTTCGCGACCTTGTGTTACTATTTGGTTAAGCATTTCATCAGGTACCTGCTCTTTCAGTATCCAATACCTAAGATATACTATTCCAATATTAAACAATGCGGCTCCAATTCCAGTCACAAAATAATAAATAAAGAACTTTTTTCCACCCCATATATTTTCAAGTAATTTTCCAAACATTACAACCATATACATATTAAAAAATATGTGCATGAAGCCACCATGCATAAACATATATGAAACCAATTGATAGGGTAAAAAGTAGTCAGACATCGGGTGCCTTAAACCCAGATATTGGGTGAGATTATAATAATGGGTAGTTTCCCCGATAATGGTTAAAATAAAAAGGATTATGTTAATCACAAGAATATTTTTAGTAACCGGTGGTATACTCCCCATTCCAAAACCTCTGTTATAATAATTCACTTGAATAAAATTTAATTAAACATTTTTTTTATAATAAAATACAAAAATATATTAAACACTTGCACCAATTGATCGTGGAACATCCATGTTTTGTTCATGTCTTTGTTGTAAAGGTTGATGGATGGATGTTTCATTTATTTTATTTTTTAGCTGTAAAAAATTTATTTAAAAAGCTTTTCAATCTCTTCAATGCCAATAATGGTAACAATAACCTTGCCTGAGGGTGAATAATTATGCTCACCACATGCGAAAAGGGAATCAACAATCTTCTGCATTTCTTTATTATCCAAGGTTTTGCCATAATCTATGGCTGATGCTGATGCTAGCGATGCTGCCAGCTTTTCCCTGGCACCTGCCTTTATGTCATTGCCTGTTTGTCGGTATTCTGTTATAAATGCATGAATTAGTTCTTTTGGACCTCCACCTTTCCAATCAGAGGGGTAACCGTTTATAACCACCGTGTTTTTTCCAAAACTGCGTATATCGAAACCTAACACTACCAGATCACTTAAAATATCTTCCAGCAATAAATAATCTTCAGTTGATAATTCCACTTGTTCCGGAAACAGTTGCTGTTGGGCAATACCTTTATTATTCTGCAACGCCTGTATAAACTGGTCGTACAAAATCCGCTCGTGTGCCCTTTTTTGGTCAATAAGCATCAGGCCTGATTTAACAGGGGATAATATATATTTATTGCGTACCTGCATTAACCGACTTTGTTTTTCATCATTGCTAAATAAACCCTCTTGCTGCACTGTTTGGTTTATCACGGATTCATGGGTTTCCATATGTATATTCTCATATAGTTTTTCCCAGTTATCAACCACTTCATTTTCATTTCTTTTACCCGGGTTAAAATTACTTTTTGCAATTTTTTTAGCTGCTTCCCGGTCTTCTTTTTCAAAAGGGTTGTATTTAACGTCCACATTAATTCCAGGAGCATTTATTTCTGTAGGTTTTTTAACGGGTATATCAATAATGCCCCCGGTTTCAAAGTCAATGGAAGGAATGATGTTAAATTTCCCTAATGCTTCACGTACAGCAGCTTTTATAAGTTGCCACCAGGCTTGTTCATCTTCAAATTTAATCTCCGTTTTAGTAGGGTG
>JBNLCS010000100.1:0-6516 GCA_050303935.1 Bacteroidales bacterium | reverse complement strand
TATGATGAATTATATAATAAAAAAACTGACTATTGGGTTATGGGCTTCATGATATTAAGACATTTTGAAAGGATAGCCGTATTTATAAATTTTGAAAATTTCACAAATACCCTTCAAACAAATTACGAGGCTTTGGTGCTTCCTCCGAATAATAATCCTACATTTCCTGACATATGGGCCCCAACAGATGGTTTTGTCTTTAATGGTGGGTTTAAATTAAATTTATTCAAGGATTGATTACTAGCCTGTATGATGTTATTTAAACGGCTCTTTAACCTGAAAAACTCACTGATTTTTCAGTCGATTAAGATATACCTCAAACTTAGGTTTATTTAACCTACTCTCTCAAACCCGTTCTGTGCAGGCGTAATCTCTCTACAAATACCCCCTTTTATTTGTGGGCTAGAGGACAAAGAAAAAAGCAACGAAAAAATTAAAGAGTAATTAATTTATTAACAAGGGGACAGTTCAAATATTTTGCTTTCTTTAAAGGCGAAGGCAAACAAAACCCTTTGTAAGTTTTATCAAATCAATGTCCTCAGGGCGTAGATATTTAATTAATACTTAACCAATCTTTTACTTCAATGGATGAACAAAGACAGGATTGTCATCATAACTATTTTTTAAAATTCATTTATCAAAATAAACTTCCCGTTAAAAATGATATTAGAAACGGTTAAAGTTTCTAAGTATTTCAAATATTGCTTAAAGATAGAAGGCTTGATGTGTTCGGAAATGTGTGAATGATGTAATTCTTTGTAAGAATTCTATAACAGTCTTTTTACAGTATTTTTCGAACTTTATTCAAAATATTAGAAGCAATTAAAGTTCACCACATGATTTTAACCTAATTGAAAAATCATATATGATTTTATAGTCGATATTTTTCATTATTGTAGGGCGCACCTTATCTTAATACTTCTTTTCTGATACAATTGAATGGAACAACATATGAAAATATTATTAATATATCCCCAACATTCTGATTATTTCTGGAGTTTTAAACATGTACTGAAGTTTATTTCAAAAAAAGCTGCTTTACCTCCACTTGGTTTGATAACATTATCAGCCATGCTACCAAAAAGTTGGAAAAAGAAACTGGTAGATATGAATGTTTCCAAGCTTGATGTTGTAGATATCATTTTGGCAGATTATGTATTTATTAGTGCAATGTACATTCAAAAAGAATCTGTTAATAATATTATTAAAGAATGTATAAAACAAAGGACAAAAATTGTTGCCGGGGGCTTGCTTTTTACGAAAGAATATTCAAATTACCCAGAAATAGATCATTTTGTTTTAAATGAAGCCGAGATTACGTTACCCCAGTTCCTGGCGGATTTATTAATTGGGCAGCCTAAGCATGTTTATCAAACCAATCAATTAGCCGATCTTACTTTTTCGCCAGTGCCTGATTTTCATTTGTTGCAAATAAAAAAATATGCGTCTATGAATATGCAGGTATCACGCGGATGCCCTTTCGACTGTGATTTTTGCGAAATAACAGCTTTACAGGGGCTTAAAGTAAGAATGAAAAGCCAGGAACAAGTACTTGATGAATTAGAAACCCTTTACAAACTTAACTGGCGCGGCCCTGTGGCGGTGGTAGATGACAATTTTATTGGTAACAAAAAAACTGTTAAGGATAAAATACTCCCCTCTTTGATTGAATGGATGGATATACACCATCACCCATTTAGATTTAATGCACAAACATCAATAAATTTGGCCGATGATGAACAGTTATTGAATATGATGTGCAAGGCCGGGTTTAATTCAACATTTATAGGTATTGAAACCCCTGTTGAAGAATCACTGCAAAGTTGTCACAAAATTCAGAACGAAAACCGGGATTTGTTGGAGAACGTTAAACAAATTCAAAAAGCAGGGTTACTGGTTTCAGGTGGTTTTATTGTAGGGTTTGACAGTGACACTTCTTCCGTGTTTCAACGTCAGGTTGATTTTATTCAGAAAAGTGGCATTGTATCGGCCATGGTAGGGTTGTTAAATGCCCCTAAAAATACCCGTTTATATCAACAAATGAAGAAAGAGGACAGGTTAACAACCGATGCAACCGGTGGCAATATAGATTTTACAATGAATTTCAAACCTAAAATGGATTACTACGAATTGATGGATGGGTATAAAAAAATAATAAATAATATTTATGCATCTAAACCTTACTATAAAAGGGTACGCCAGTTATTTTTAAACTATAATAAAATACACAAAAATAGAAATACAATTAATTTTTTATTTTTAGTAACTTTCCTTAAATCAATATTAATTATAGGCATTGTTAATAAGGGGCGGGGTGGATATTGGAAACTATTGTTTTGGACACTTTTTAAAAAGCCTGGATTATTGACAGATGCAATCACATTTGCCATATATGGTTATCATTTCAGAACTATATATGGAAATAATCTGACATAGCATACAAAAGTATTGAGCCTTCGTTATACAGAAGGTTCCCAAGAGCAACCTATATTAGGGATTAGTTTTCACGCTCTTATGTATTTTGGAATTAAAAGTGTAGTATATGATATCCCTTTTTCCTTTTGAGGCATTCAAATACAAAACTTATGTTGTTAATAATTCTTAGTCATCTTTAAACTTGAAACAGTCAATTAATTTGCTAGGGGATAAAGGTCAAATCCTTTCTGCTTGCATAATGTTTAGTTGGCATGATAGTCTTAATAGTCGAATAATGTTTATTTTTTTTTATAGTTGGCTATTCTGGTTTCCTCTAATAAGATCAGAAAACTTTTTTGTTAATTATTTGTTTAACATTAGCTAGTTTCAAATCAATAGATCTGCTAACAGGTTTCAAACCTGACAACGGCCAATTATCCTAATAGTGTTTAGATGCTGATAGGTCAAACAAGAAGTATTGCCATACTTGACCTGGTAGTTAGGTCTAGCTTAAATTGACAGATTAAACAATTATTAACAATGCATATGGGTACCTTGCGTTACAAGTGAGTTTGGACGGGTTTTTTGCTGATCCAGGATGATTTGTAATAATCTTTAAAAGTAAATAAAGATTATCAATTGTTAATAATGTTGTTTAAATAATAGCAAAATTTAAAAGTATCAATCATGTATAAAAAAGATCAACATAAACAGGTTTCACCAGACATTAAAAAATTACAGGAAGTTATTATTGATTTTAGAACAAGAATTTATATTGCTTTGGATGCTGATCCAATAGAAGCTAAAAAAAGTTATTTACTGAAACGCAGTGGTAAGGTATCTTAGAATTTTTAGTATACCATTTCTAATGAACGTGTCAAAGCCAAAAAAAAACAGTTTGGCATAGTACAATGCAGGAACATGAGATATGGGTTCAGTTAGTATCTTCTGGTATTATCGTTTCAAAAAAGACGGCTCATTTCATTCACTTGCACAATAAAAAAGTTAGTTTCCAACAAAATATGAACAATAGTAATAAACCAGATAAATAAATTATACATTTACAGTGAATTTGGTATTCCGGTTTTTTTTCAATTTCGGAATGAAAAGGGAATCCGGTGATCTTGTCCAGATGTCTATCTGACGGGAAATTCCGGGGCTGTACCCGCAGCTGTAAGTCCTTTTTCCTGTTAACGCAGGAATGTATTGAGAACGCTTTTGCCACTGTCTGCCAGATGGCGGATGGGAAGGCCTCAAAACAGGACAAGCCAGAAGACCTGCCTAATTCAATTTATCATAGCTTTCGGGATAAAAGCGGA
Organism: Bacteroidales bacterium; assembly: GCA_050303935.1. Classification (GTDB taxonomy): domain Bacteria; phylum Bacteroidota; class Bacteroidia; order Bacteroidales; family JBNLCS01; genus JBNLCS01. The sequence continues at coordinate 2,782 of JBNLCS010000100.1, read as the reverse complement.
GTGGTTTTGCAGAAATGAATAAATCACAATCCACTGTTCCATGTTACTGCCCGGGATGTAAACCGGAACTGACCGAGGGTTTATGGTTTTATTTGTTAAACTATAAACGTTGAAGAAATGCATGAAATATTTCTAACAGGTAGTGGTGAAAGTTACATTTTCGCGAGAACTGGATTCAATTATTCATTTAAAACTTTACATTATGAAAATTAAAAACTTTTTTTACATCATTCTATTGGTTTCTTTGTTTGCATGTAATGAAGAAACAATAAAAACTTCTGACAATGTTGAATTCTCAGTAACTGTACTTATAGATTATGGAGAGTCTAAAAATAACAAGGAGGAAGTTATTGTTTCACAAAAACAATTAACCACATTGGAGGCATTACAATACGTTTCTATTGTTGAAACCCATCCGGTTGGGAAACATGTATTTGTAAGTTCCATTGATAGTATCCAAACCATAAGAGGTATTAAAGCATGGTATTACAAAGTGAATGGCGAACCATCAGAAGTGTTGGCAATTCACAATAAAATAAACAATGGCGATACTATTTGTTGGATTTATAAACAGGATATTTGCTCACCTACAGTAGATAATAAATAAATATTATGAGAATATACACACGTACAGGGGATAAAGGCTTGACTTCAATTTTTGGAGGTATGGCTTGTAAAAAAGATGATATAAGAATTGAGTGCAATGGTAAATTGGACGAAGCCAATTCTTTCATCGGGTTACTTCGTTCTAAGCTTGATACAAACCATAAATGGCAACAAGGTTTGTTTAAAATCCAAACAGACATAATGGATATGATGTCCCACATTGCCACACATTCTTCTAAAAGAAATGACAATGAAGTAGCCCGTCCAGTTGACGGTGAAAAGTTTTGTGAGAATTGGATCGATGAAATGTTAAATGAAATTCCGGAACCCCATGATTGGTTTATTTTGCCGGGAGGGAATGAAGTTTCGGCATTGTGCCATGTGGTGAGAACGGTGCTTCGTACTGCTGAACGAAGGTTGTTTACTTTGGACCATGAAGACCCGGTTGAAGAATTTATCTTAAAATATATTAATCGCTTGTCTGACTTGTTTTTTGTTTTGGCAAGGTATGAATTGTTCACGGCCCAACTTTCAGAAGAAAAACTGAGACCATTTAAACGGGTAAGAAAATAAAGAAGCAACTTTATTATTCATATAAACATGTTAATATAATATTTAACCTTCAAAGGATTTATCCTCCTCTACGTCTGTACTTATGAAATTCCAAACATAATCTTTATAGTGTTTTTGTCTGAAATCAAACCATTGTTGCCTGTAATCAGTGTTTTCGACCAGAAATTTAAAGTTGGCAAATGGTTTTTTCCGGTTAAGGGTATTTATAAGTTTTTCTTTCAGTTTGTAATCCTGTACTTCATCAATGAAATTTTCCATAACCTTGAATGATTCGTGCGATTCCATTGGTTCAATCTCGATACATTTAGTCCAGTTCTTATGTTTTAATTCTAAACTGTCATCAGATTCACCTGTCATTAGTTCAAATTCTTCCGGGTCCTGAACCATTATTTCCGGTATATCTTCCACTTCAAGGGTATAAGGATTAAAATAACATATTAATCCGGCTAATAAACTATCGGCAATCCTTGAAACAGCATTCTTATATTTCTCAGGGATTTCTTCAGGTTCTGGTTCTTCATAAATTTCATTCAAAACAAATTGATGAAGCTTCTCAAGTTTAGGTCTATTATTTTGTATAGTCTGTAAAACAGCCAGAATTTCATTCATCAATTGTTCTGTATTCATTGCATTATCTGGTTTATGTTACATTAATCCCAATTGAGTTTTTTAAACTCCTCTTTCATTGCCGGACGATTTTTATATTTGTCTAACAATGATTCTTTTAAGGCTTTGGCATCAGGTAGTCCGCCTTTAAGTTTGGCCATTTGTTTTAAATATTGTACTAAGGCCGCATAAACATTGCGGCCAGTTTGTTCAGCCTGAATTTCAATTGCAGCTTTGTAATATTCCAATAACTCGGCAGTATATTTAGATTTTAGGTTATTGGTATATTTAATGATGGTATGAATACTATTTGAAGAACTTACTATTTGAAAAAGCTCATCAATCATTTGTTCTTCAATATAAATTTTTGCCAAATCATCTATGGGTATTCCACTGTAATAGCCTCGTTTTTTGTTTTTCAATTCAGCAATTAGCTTATTTCTTTGTTCTTCCCAACCATCCCTTGGGCTAGTCTGCTTATAAATTTTAAAATACTTAATGTCTGAAGTGTTTTCAACAAAGAGTTCCCTTGCCAGTTTATTGTACTTAAAAGTTTCCTTTTGTTGCTTGTACATTTCAAGCAATTGGTCTTTCCATTGATGAGCTGTGCCGGGGGCATCATCTTTTATTGCTACTTTAATGCCGTCAAGTATTAGCTTTTCAGCTTTTTCCGGATTGTTTGCAGATAAGGCCTGTTCTACTCTAATTTGTCTGAATTTTTCAAAATCCAGATACATATCAATGATATTGTCGGCTTCCGCTGTACGACCTTCCGAATGTAACAGGTTTATCTTTTGTCCCAGGTAGCTTTGCAAATAATATTTTTTGCTCCAACCATCTTCTTTATCCAACTGTATTATTTTAATATCTATGAATTTATAGGCTATATCTATTTGATTTAAGGATACAGCTGTTTCAAAGAACAATGGTTCCAGGCTATCTCCAACACCATAGCTGTTATAATCCGGATTTTGCACTTGTTCATAAAGCCAGTTGA
>JBNLCS010000099.1:0-2778 GCA_050303935.1 Bacteroidales bacterium | reverse complement strand
GGACTGTTCCTTATTGTGTCATACCTTTCAAGGTACGTACATTCTGGCAAGACCACATCGGCCCAACCTGTAATTTCCATGGGCATGGTGTCAACAGCTACCAACAAATCGAGGTTTTGAATCGCGGCAATTGTTTTACGTGTATCCGGTAATGTGAATATAAGGTTGGTACCATTTACAATCCATCCTTTTATTGCGCAGTCACGGGATACCGAAGGGATCGTAGCTTCACATATTCCGGAAGCCAGGGCCAGGTCGGCCAGTTTGAATTTGCCAGGGAATGCTTCCCGCCAGTCGCGTTTTGGTGTTGGAAATTCCGGGTGGGGATAGGAGGGGATGCTTACTTTTTCAGGCCTGTAAAAGCCACCTCTGCGCCCCCATGAACCTAATAACGCGTTTAAAATAGCTACTGCCCGTAACCGTTGTGTGTCATCACCATACCAGGTAACATGCCTGCCAGGGTGGACTATTGCAGCCGGTGAAGCATTTGCCATTTCTTTGGCTGTTTCACGTATCACATCGGGTTTTATGGTAGTGATGCCATAGGCCCATTCTGGTGTCATGGTGCGTACATGTTCTTTTAAATAATCAAAACCGTACGTGTATTTCTCAACATATTTTTTGTCATACCATTCTTCGTAAATTAACACATGTACCCAGGCCATTAGTAAGGCGAGGTCAGTAGATGGTTTAATAGGAAGCCAGTGTTTTGATTTGCCGGCAACGGTAGAGAAACGGGGGTCAACCGTGATAATGGTTGCACCTTTATCAATGGCATCGCTCATTTCCTGTACCTGGCCGTTGTGCATGTTTTCGCCAAGGTGCGAACCAATAAGTACCAGGCATTTGGTATCCCGTATATCTGTTTTTTCGGGGGATTCAACACCTTCCCCATACGTTGCTATAAAGGCAACTTCACGTGGCCCGCGGCATTGCGCGTACGATGGGGCCGTGATATTTTTTGACCCGTATGCTTTTAGTAAATCACCAAAATATTTGCCCCCGGAGCCATGCGTAAACAGTGCCATACATTCGGGGCCATGCTCATCGGCAATTTTTTTCATTTTTTCTGCAATGTAATCCAGGGCCTCATCCCAGCTTGCTTCCCGGAATGATTGTTCGCCTCTTTTGTCAGAAGTTCTTATCAGGGGCGTTTTTAACCGGTCTTCATCGTAATACATGCCTACGCCACCTGTACCACGCGGACAAAACCGGCCATTGCTGTGTTGGTCTTCATCATTTCCCGTGATTTTCCATATCTGCCCTTTTTCATTTTTATATACCCAGCCTGCGCATTTCCAAAAGCAAATTTCACAGTAGGTGGGGGTCCGTGTTACGGCATTCATTTTAGGGCGCAGCGCCTCGTTTACTATTTCATTGCCCATCAACTTAAATCCACTGCCAGCGAGTGCCACTCCACCTGCCCCTAGGGTTGATATTTTAATAAATTGCCTCCTGCTTGCCATATTGACTATTATTTAGATTTTATCTAAAACCAATGTCTCTGTTTCAACAGATTTTTGTTAAAAACTACGATTACTTTTATTTATATAAGTTACGAAATTTTAGTGGAAAGGTATATTAAAAAATACAGATAGGCAAATATATAGAAGTATGGATATATAGATGTGTAGATGTAGTAAACAGAAAATGAATTATTTATAATTTATTTAGAAACGGTATAAATTATGGGGGTGTAAATAACCAGATATCCGCCTTTTATAAATATCTGCTTCTCCCATTTCTTTCTTCATTCATTTACTTTTATGTTTAAACAGAAGGGACGCCAACATTATTCCGGGAAATTATTTCTCTAAGAAAGTATTGAATTTAAAGGTCGTAATAAAGATGTAATACTTGTTAGGTTAATGTTCCATAAAAGATTCGTATTGCCGAAAAGGCACAAACTACTATTTATCAAGTATAATTTATTATAGTTGCAGTACCAATTGAGAGAGGTTGTCTAAAAAGTCTTTGCGAACCTCTGTGTCTTCTTTGTGTCACTTTGTGTAATAATTGTAAGTAGCTGTTACGCAGAGATTCACAAAGAAGTCGCAAAGGTGCGCAAAGTAATAATAAGACGAATTTTCATTAATTCTTAACTTTTTAGACAGCCTTTTTAAGAAAGATAAAAAATAATTATACTATTCTTCATCATCGCTTTTTTTGTGTGTCTTAAATTATTATTTTACACGTTATAATCTTAAAACATTTGAGCCATGAGCAAATTTTCATTTTACGATTTCATCGCGTTTATTGTACCGGGTGGTACACTTGTATTTATATTGTTCCTGGGCATACAGTTCTTTTTTCCGGGAATGTATTTTTTTACAAAACCGGATACGGCAATTTTATTATTACCTTTCCTGTTCTTGTCTTTTATATTCGGGCACTTATTAAGTTCCCTGGGCAAGCTTATATTTAGAAAACTGGTAAACCAAAGAAGTTTATTTGATTATTATTTCAACCAATGTGCGGATGACGTGAGTTTGTTGAATAAACTTTTAAAAGAAAAATTTGGGTACGGCTTCCGAAAAAAGAAATCAATTATAAATAGAAACCTGTTTCAATTATATGAAAAGGTTAATGATTTTTTGGAAGTACATGAAAAAGACAATGTTAGTGTAATTTTATACGGGCAGCACTCATTTTTCAGAAATGCCTCGGCGCTTTTACTTGTGCTTACCATATTTTGTCTTTTTGCGATAATATACATTAAGGTAAGTATTAACTGTCCGATCATAAAACATAGTCCATTGTTTTGGGTATTACTTCCTC
>JBNLCS010000098.1:0-6328 GCA_050303935.1 Bacteroidales bacterium | reverse complement strand
TAATTTAAAATATATTGTATCTGTCAAAAGGGTATGAAACATCCTAAAACATTTAGTTATCATTCATTCAACACAATATAATTAAGATTAAAAGGTTATTATATATTATATATTATATTTAAACAGATATGAACAAAAGCTTACACCGCTTATACATTACCATGTTGGTTTTTGTAGTTATAGTAGTTTTTATTGCTTTGCTTGTGAATGGCAACGATTACTATAAACTAAATATTGAAAACAGGTATTTTCACGGGCAGCACAATACCCTTAAACCAAGTGGTTTTATTGGACACGGATTGGGAATTATTGGTTCTTTATTTATGGTGCTGGGCGTAAGCATGTACATGATTAGAAAAAGGGTACGAAAATTTTCAAACTGGGGGATCTTAAAGCATTGGCTTGAATTTCACATTTTCCTTTGTACGCTGGGGCCTCTCATGGTAATGTTTCATACATCGTTTAAATTTGGAGGTCTGGTTGCTGTTAGTTTCTGGAGTATGGTCGCTGTTGTGGCAAGCGGTGTAATCGGCAGGTTTATTTACCTGCAAATACCCCGTTCTATTGAAGGAAAGGAGCTCACCCGCATGCAACTGGAAGAAAAAAAGGCCGAGATGAACCTTGAACTTCGTGATAATTTTGAATTGAGCAACCAAACGATGATCCAAATTCAGGATGCTGTGAACAAAAGGCCGGTGCGTATGGGGGGTACTATGTTGTCAAGGTTTATTGCAAAATTCAGGTTCGAGCGAAATGTTCAAAAGGAGATCCGATTGTTGTTAAACAACCTGAATTTATCTGTGCAAAAGCATAGGGAAATACTCCGTTTACTAAAACGAGAGATAAGCCTGGCCAGAAAAACAGACAGGCTTGTAAGCATGCAAACTCTATTTCAATACTGGCATGTGGCACATTTACCCTTTGCGATCATTATGTTGGTAATAATGATCATTCATGTTGTTGTAGCTATAATTTTTGGATATACCTGGATATTCTAAATGCATGGAATCAGTTATTGAAAATATTGTGATATACTCCCTGACAGGAACCTTGTTCATCCTGATCTTTTGGTGGTATTTGAGAAAACAGAAAAAAAATTCGCAAAAGGTAGCGGAAAAAATAAAAATTGCAAAAGAAGAAGGACTTTACGAACCTGTGTCGTTGCACCCCGTGGTTGACATAAATTCGTGTATTAAAACCGGTGCTTGTATATCAGCGTGTCCTGAAAAGGATATACTTGGTATATTAAATGGAAAAGCAACAACCATTAATGCGTCCCGGTGTGTGGGACATGGCGCTTGTTTTCACGCTTGTCCTACTCAAGCCATAACCCTTTGTATAGGTACCGAAAAAAGAGGTGTTGAATTGCCCCATGTAAACCAGCAATTTGAAACGAATGTACAGGGAATTTATGTTGCAGGTGAAATGGGGGGCATGGGACTTATAAAAAATGCGGTAGAACAAGGAAAACAAGCTGTTGAAAACCTCCACAAAACCCTTGACAGGACTTCAAAAACCGAATATGATGTTATCGTAGTGGGCGCAGGCCCGGCAGGAATTTCAGCTACTCTGCAAGCAAAAAAATTAAATTTAAAGAGCCTTACCCTGGAGCAGGATTCGCTGGGAGGAACAGTTTTTACTTTTCCGCGAGCTAAATTGGTAATGACCTCCCCCATGGACCTTCCCCTTCATGGTAAAATAAAACTACCCGAGACCAACAAGACAGAATTATTGAAACTATGGGGTGATGTAATTGAAAAAAACGGGATACAAATTAACGAGCACATGAAAGTGGAAAATATTTCAGGAAATAACGGGAATTTTTTGCTGACTACTGAATCGGGAGAAAGTTTTACTACTCAAAAAATTGTATTGGCCATAGGAAGACGTGGTAGCCCCCGAAAATTAAACGTTGAGGGCGAAGAAAGCGAAAAAGTGGCTTACCGCCTGCTTGAGCCCGAAAATATAATGAACAAAAACATTCTGGTTGTTGGCGGAGGGGATTCAGCAATTGAATCGGCACTTTTGTTATGCGATAATAACACGGTAACACTATCATACCGGAAAGAAGTGTTTAACAGGATCAAACCCAAAAACAAAACCCTTGTTGAAGAAGCCATACAAAATCAAAAATTTTCTATTCTATATAATTCAAACCTCCGGGAAATAAGTACGAAAACTGTTTCCCTTTCGGTAAATGGAAACAATGAAACAATTGAACTGGAAAACGACCTTGTTTATATATTTGCCGGGGGGGAACTTCCAACACAGTTTTTAGAAAAGGCCGGTATTAAAATAACACGTAAATTTGGTGATGCAATTTTAAAACATAATAACTAACATGATTCTAGTAGTTTACGATAAATGAAAGGAAGTAAAAAAAATATAACTAAAAAAACATTTCTCTCTGCACGGTGTTTAACACTCTACATTACCATGCTTATTTCCAAAACATTACCCTATGCCCAACTATCCCCGGGTGAACTGACAACTGCCCATGAAAAGCTGGAAGGGCTTTCAAACTGCACGCAGTGTCATGTACTTGGTAAAAAAGTGACAAACCAAAAATGCCTTGATTGTCACACAGAAATAAATAAACTTATTGAAAACAAAAAAGGGTATCATGCATCAAATGAGGTATCTGGCAAAGAATGTTATGTATGCCATAATGAACACCATGGGAGACATTTTCAGATTGTAAGACTTGATGAAGATAAATTTGATCATACGCTAACTGGATTCGCGCTGGAAGGAAAACATAAAACCATTGACTGTAACCAGTGCCATAAACAAAAATTAATAAAACAAAAAATCTCTAAAAAGTCAGCAGATACGTATCTCGGACTGGGCAGTGATTGCTTGTCTTGCCATACGGATTACCACCAGGGCACCCTTTCCGGGAATTGCGTTTCCTGCCATACCATGGAAGCATTTTCTCCGGCTTCAAAATTTAGTCATCAATCAGCAAGGTTCCGGTTGAAGGGCAAACACACCATGGTAAACTGTAGCAAATGCCATAAAGTAGAGATAAAAAATGAAGTACGGTTTCAGCGGTTCAGTAATATTCCTTTTGAAAATTGTACTTCCTGTCATATTGATGTACACGACAATAAATTCGGACAAGACTGTAAAAAATGCCATAGCGAAGAATCGTTTGTAAGTCTGCAACTTTTAAAAAACTTCGACCACAATAAAACAGGATATGTTTTAAAAGGCAAACATGCCGAGGTTGATTGCAAATCGTGCCATAAACAATCTTTTACCAAAATGCTGCCACATAATAGTTGTACCGATTGCCACAGCGATTATCACAAAGGTCAGCTAAAAACACCAGGCAAGGTATACAGTTGCAATCAATGCCACACGGTAAGCGGCTTTTCCCCTTCTTCCTATACCCTCGAAAAACACCAAACTGCCAATTTTATTCTAACCGGCGCACATGAACCCATTCCCTGTTTTAGCTGCCATGTAAAAAACAACCGATGGGAATTCAGGAATGTTGGATTGCAGTGCTTTGATTGCCATGAAAACATCCATAAAAACCATATTACAGAAAAATACTATCCAAATGGCAATTGTAAGGTTTGTCACAACGTTGAAACCTGGAAAAAGGTATCATTTGAACATGAAAAAACAGGTTTTGAACTGAAGGGCAAACATGCTGAAGCAAGCTGCAGGAACTGTCATTTTGACGAAAGCAATCCCCAGGAAATTCAGCAAAATTTTAAAAACGTATCAGCAATATGTGTGCAATGTCATCAGGACATACACCGTAATCAATTTGAAACTGATGGGATGGTTTTTTGTAACCGTTGCCATGAACCTGAAAACTGGAAGTCAGTATTGTTTAATCACGATTCAGCCCGTTTCAAGCTTGAAGGAGCCCATGTAAACGTTGATTGTGTAAAGTGCCATACAACCAACACGGATGAAAAAGGCACGTATGTAGTATATAAATTTAATAATGAAAAAAAATGTATCGATTGTCATATCCGTTAGTCTTCATTTTGGCGGTCCAAATAACTTTGGCACAATCACCACATGGTGAAAACTTTAATATTGACTGTGCTAATTGTCATTCGCCTGAAAGCTGGGAATTGTTAAACAAAACCATGAAATTTGATCACAATGCTACTGATTTTGTTCTTGATGGACAACATAAAAGCATAAATTGCGCTGCCTGTCACACTTCTTTGGTGTTCACAACCGAAAAAAAAGAATGTATGGATTGTCATACCGATATGCATAACAACAGCGTAGGAAAAAACTGTGACCAATGTCATACTACCAAATCATGGATTATTGCAGATATAACCGGACTGCACCAGCAAACACAATTTCCACTGCTCGGAGCACACCGTACAGCCCAATGTACTGATTGCCATCATTCGGCCAGTGAACTACTATTCGAACCCATGAGAACAGAATGTGCTGACTGTCACTACGATGATTATATGTCAACCTCGAGCCCCAATCATCAGCAATCCGGTTATTCAACCTCATGTACAGATTGTCACTCGATAAAATCAATGGAATGGATTGCCAATGGTATTGAACATGATTTCTTTCCTTTAAAAAAAGGACATGCCATTGGTTGTAATGAATGTCATAAAGAAGGAAGCAGCGCACAGCTTTCCAATGAATGTATTGAATGTCATCAGGCCAATTACAACGAAACATTAAATCCCAACCATCAGCAGCTAGATTTTTCTGGTATTTGTAACGATTGCCATGGTTTAGATCAGGGTTGGAAACCAGCAAAGTTTAATGAGCATGACAACGCATTTTTCCCAATATATTCAGGTGAACATAACAACGAATGGAACAGTTGTACCGAATGTCATACCAATCCGGCAAGCTACTCATCATTTAATTGTATTAATTGTCATGAGCACAACCAGGTGGAAATGAATGAAGAACACCATGGTATTAATGGTTATTCATACCAAAGCGAATTGTGCTTTGCCTGTCATCCGAGGGGAGATGAATCAGGGGCTTTTGATCACAGTAATACAGGATTTGTTTTAACCGGAAGTCATCTTGAAACCCAATGTATGCAATGTCATACCAATGGCTTTGAAGGAACTTCTTCGCTATGCATAAGCTGTCATCAGTCTGATTATAACCAGGCAACCAATCCCAGTCATTTACAGCAAAAATATCCAACATTGTGTGAAAGCTGCCACAACACAACTGCCTGGGAACCATCAACATTTAACCACGATGCCCAGTATTTTCCGATTTACAGTGGCAAACACAGGGAAGAATGGAACAACTGTACTGATTGTCATACCAATCCGGGGAACATTTCAGTATTTAGTTGTATCAACTGTCATGAGCACAATGCTTCAGAAACAAATAATGATCATAATGAAGTTAATGGTTATTCATATAACAGTATGGCTTGCTTATCATGCCATCCAAGAGGAGACGATTGAAAAATATGCGATTAGTAACAATTTTATTATTTCTGGGCACATTCATTGAATTGCACGCGCAAAACCCGGAACAATATATTTCCGGGAAAGTTACCTATGTTTCTTCACAGCATATATATGTGCGCTTTAATGATGTCAATAACCTTGAAACCGGCGATACCGTATTTACTGTGATCAATCACAAATATCAACCTTTGTTTATTATTGAGTCAAGATCTAGTCTCACTTGTATGGGTAAACCTTTAGATAATAATTTTGTTGCAATTGGTACAGTTGTTCAGGGAAAAATTAAAAAACAAACTTTTACAGCCAAACCCGAACAGAAAATAGTTGAAGCAGGTACAAATGAAAGTGCAACTGAAATTACTAAAAATAAAACGGGGCATAACAATTCTAAGCAGGAAGTAAACGGAAAGGTTTCGTTTTCTTCGTATGCTACATTATCCAAAGATGTTGAAAACCATACATTAAGGCAACGTCTATCCATCTCTGCAAAAGCTGACCATATCGCCAACAGTGCATTTTACTCAGACATATATATTAATTTTATACAAAAAAAAGGGGAATGGGGCCAGGTGCAAAAAAATATATTTAATGCATTAAAAATCTATAATCTCTCAATAGGTTACAATACCGGAAATAATATAAAATTTATAGCAGGCCGGAAAATAAATAGCAACCTGTCAAATATTGGCGCCGTTGACGGACTTCAGGTTGAATATAGTTTAAAGCGATTTAAATTTGGTACTGTTGCAGGTTATCATCCCGACTATTTTAATTATAGTTTTAATACAGATTTATTTGAATATGGAGGTTTCGCAGCCTTTGAAAGCAAGAATGAATATGGGTACCAGCAAAGCTCCGTTGCTTTTTTCGAACAAAAAAACAGT
>JBNLCS010000097.1:0-2785 GCA_050303935.1 Bacteroidales bacterium | reverse complement strand
AACCTGGTTGAATGATTTTATTCGCTGGCTAAATATAATATACATAGCTATAGAACCAATTGCCAGCCCGATAAATAAATACAAAAGCTCCATATTTGTTTTCAAAAAGTAAAAGCTAAACTTAAGAAAGTTTTTTGAAGCAAAAAAGGGAACACTTTTGTATTCCCTTACCATATTTTTAATGTTTGTACCTGGAATCTATTCTGGAGAAATTGCTTCAACCGGACAAACATCAGCACATGCACCACAATCTGTACATAATTCAGGATCTATTTTATAAATGTCTCCTTCAGATATAGCCTCAACCGGACATTCATCAATACATGTGCCGCATGCAGTGCAATCATCATTAATAACGTAAGCCATAATTCTATTTTTTTATTAATCTAATACAAAATTAAGTTAATATTCTAATTGAAAAAATATTTTTTCAAAGTATTGATTATTTGTAATCAGTTTGAATAAAATAAAAGAACCACCGTAATTAGGTGGCTTCAATATGTTTTGTTTATGTTTTTATTTTACGATTGTGACATATCAACCAATGATTTACTAACTTTTAAACCGTGGTTTTGCGCGTTATCAACATTAATATGAAATGATAGCCTGTCGTTGTTAAGAATAAAACTAATAGCTGCGCCTTCTTCTGTAAGTCCTTGTTTCTCACCTACAATTAAAGTGTTTCTGTTTCCAATTTTACTCTTGATATCAGCTATTTTTGAACTTTGGGAATAGGAAATATATAAAATATTACAATCGCCTATCTCTTCAACCTTTTTAAATTGTTTAATTACTATTTTTTGTCCGCTAACCAATTTACCGGAAGTTAATCTTTCCAGTTGACTGGTAATAGGGTTGTTACCCACAATTCCAATTACAAATTCTCCGGAACTATTTGGAGGCCATTCTACCAAGCGGGTAAAATTGTATATAAAAAAAGCCTTAGCCTGGTATTCATCCTGAGCCTTCAAGCCTACTATCGAACCAAGCAGAAATAATGTCAATAAAATCTTCTTCATCACAAATCGTTTTACATGTTTATATTTTCTTCGCATCCTTACGTGGAAAAATAAACAATAACTGGACTATTTCGACGAATGATAAAAAAAAGTACATAATCGTGATATTTTGGTTGACTAAAGTCATGTTTCAGTTTATTAGTGAGGTTATAAAAACGAGGGTATATATACCTGTAATCAACCTGGTATTTATACCAATATATGTTGAATGGTTTCTAATATTTAAATAAAAGATTTAAATCTGCTAATTTTGCAAACAATAGTAAATTTAGGATTGTTAGTAAAACAAATTTAAATAGTAATGAGTGTAATAACTGAAGGGTCTAGGTTACCTAGGTGGATGAAGGTTCCTTTGCCTCATGGCAAGGCATATTCTGAGGTAAAAAACTTGATTAAAGAACATAATTTACATACAATCTGTTCCAGCGGTAATTGTCCGAATAAAGGGGAATGCTGGAGTGCCGGTACCGCTACTTTTATGATCCTGGGGGATATATGTACCAGGCATTGCAAGTTTTGCTATGTAAAAACAGCAAAGCCATTACCAGTTGACGAACGTGAAGCACAAAACCTGGCCGAAACGATAAGGACATTAAAATTAAAACATTGTGTCATTACTTCTGTTAACCGCGATGATTTGCCTGATCAGGGAGCAGGTTTCTGGGCGAAAACAATAAAAACAATTAAACAGCTTAATCCTGGTACAACTATGGAGGTGCTGATCCCTGATTTTCAAGGTGAACAGAAGCTGGTTGATTTAATAATAAATGAAAGCCCTGAGGTAATTTCGCATAATATCGAAACAGTGAGAAGGCTTACTCCCGTGATTCGGTCAATGGCAGATTACGATACCAGCCTGAAGATGTTGAGGTATATGTCGGATCAGGGTGTTAAAACAAAATCCGGCATTATGCTTGGTCTTGGTGAAGAAGATAATGAAGTGGTACAGGCATTGCATGATTTGCGGGAAGCCGGTGTTAAGATCCTGACCATTGGTCAGTACTTACAACCTTCTGCTTTGCATAAAAAAGTTAAACAGTTTATCCATCCTGAAATTTTCGCAAAGTATAAAAAAACAGGATTGGATATAGGGTTTTCTTTTGTAGAAAGTGGTCCGTTGGTACGATCTTCATATCATGCTGAAAGGCATGTTCACGCATAAGGCATTATTTTTATCTTTGTAATAAAATAATAGCATGCAAAACGTATGTAACTTCGTCGATATTGGTTTGACCGAATATGAAAAAGCCTGGAAATTTCAAGAAGAAATTCATATTAAAATCATTAAACAAAGAATAAGTTCTGAAATTTCAGGGAAAACATCTAATCATATTATTTTTTGTGAACATCCCCATGTTTATACATTGGGTAAAAGCGGACAAGAAAATAACCTGCTGGTTAATGATAATTTCTTGAAAAAGATCAATGCCACTTATTTTAAAACAAACAGGGGAGGGGATATTACTTATCATGGCCCAGGACAAATTGTAGGATATCCGATATTAAATCTTGACGAACTGAAAATAGGTGTAAAAAAATATATATATTTACTGGAACAATCTATTATTGATGCGCTAAAAGAGTATACGATAGTTGCTGAAAGGTTGGATGGTACAACAGGGGTTTGGCTCGATACAAAAATACCGGGGAAATTAAGAAAAATTTGTGCCATAGGTGTTAGGTTAAGTCGATCGGTTACAATGCACGGCTTTGCTTTGAATGTAAATACCGATCTTTCGTACTTTAACTATATAAACCCTTGTGGT
>JBNLCS010000096.1:0-5676 GCA_050303935.1 Bacteroidales bacterium | reverse complement strand
TGTGGGTGAGAACCAATAATACAATCACCTCCATTTGCAAAAATAAATTCTGTTATAGCTCTTTGCTTTACATTTTCATTAAGTTCATACTCAAGTCCCCAGTGGATTGTTACAAAAATATAATCTGGCCCCATGGTTTCTGCCTTTTGCAAATCAGCCCGAATAATTGCAGTATCAATATAATTAACGATGTTTGGTTTTCTTACCTTTAAACCATTGGTTCCATACGTATAATTCAAAATAGCAAATTTAATTCCCTTTTTCTCCAAAATAAGCGGGTACTTTTTTGCCCTTTCTAAAGAATCCTTAAACGTTCCCGTATGAATAACACCAAGTGAATCCAACACGTCAATGGTCCTTTCAAGTCCTTTTCCTCCACGATCCAATGAATGATTATTTGCAGTTATCAAAACATCGAAACCTGCATTTTTGACTGAGCTTGCCAAATCATCAGGACTAGAAAATTGGGGATACCCCTTGTAAGGGGGGCCGGCAAGTGTAACCTCAAGGTTTGCAACGGCAATATCAGCTTTTTTGATAATGGTATCAATATATTTAAAACAAGTATCATATTCATATTCTCCGGTTTCTTCATTATGGGCAGCAACTATTTGTGAATCATGCCCCATTATATCACCTACAAACAAAAGGGACAACCTAGCGGTATCTTTTTCTACACCATATGAACAAATAGAAAAAAATAAATCTATTGGTCTAATTATTGTCTTTTTACCCATAAATCTTTAAGAAATTATAATAATAAACACCATATACTGATTTTAGTTTTTGGTTTAAATTTAAAAAATATTAGAGCATCTAATCTTTGAATTATAAAGAATTGCTCAATTTAATAAAACTATTTGAACATGAAAAAAACAATTATTTTTATTTCTATACTGGTACTTACTTTAATTTCAGGCTGCGAGATTGATGATATCCTAAACGATCCGGGAGACACAAGAGATAAAATTGAATATACGTACCAGGCCGAAGATAAACAAATTCAACGTTCAGCCTTATCGATATATTATGTTGATATTGTGAAACATTATGAAGACAGTACAAAAGTTTTATTATATAATTTCCACTTATTAGGTGAAGATATTTATGTTGCCGGTACATATAAGAATAATAAAATTCTCTTGAATGATGCTACCACACAAGATGGATATACAATAAACGGTACAGGTATAGTTTCCTCAAATTATAAGGTCATAGAATGGGAATATTCAGTTAATTACGGCGATGGAACGAGTGATTATTTCCAGGCAACTTTTACAAGGGTTGAATAATTATTTTTTTTATACGTATTATAAAATTAATATAACAATATCTTTATGCCTATATAATAAAGAGTACCCTAACTTGTTTATTTTTTCTGAAGTAAACACACACACTGGGCGGAAACCCCTTCCTCCCTTCCCTCAAATCCAAGCTTTTCAGTAGTTGTGGCTTTTATACTAATAGATGAAACCACCCCTCCCATACATTCAGCCAACACTTTTTGCATCTGAGGTATATAATCCTTTATCTTTGGTTTCTGCAAAGACACGGTCGCATCAATATTCACTATGACAAAACCATCAGTCCCAATTAATTCGACACATTTCTTTAGTAACACCTTACTATCAATATCTTTAAATTCATTGGATGTATCAGGAAAATGAAAGCCAATATCCCTCATGTTGGCAGCCCCTAAAATAGCATCACAAATGGCATGGATTAATACATCACCATCAGAGTGGGCAATAAGACCCTTTTCGTGAGGAATTTTTACCCCTCCTAAGATTAAATCCCGGTTTTCAGCCAGTTTATGAACATCATAACCAAGACCTACGCGCAGATTCATTACTGAAATTGACTAAATTCAAACGACAAGGTAAATCGCATCGTATTTGCAAGAGGGTTTTGTCTTCCGCTTGTAGGTACCAGATAAGCAAAATCCATTGTTAAAACGTTAAGTTTTAACCCTACACCAAGGGAAAAATATTTACGGTTTCCTTTAAATTGATGTTCGTTAAAATATCCTGCCCTAATAGCAAATTGATTACTGTACCAATACTCCGTTCCAATGGAAAACATAATTTCCCTCATTTCCTCTTTAAAACCACCAGGAGCATCGTAAAATGATTGAACCATTCCCAACGCTTCAGAAACATCAGGATCCTTTCCGCTAATTATCGAGTCACCATCAGGATTATATAATGGTGTGGAAGGTACCATAAGTTTGTTTAAATCCAAAGCAAAACTTATTTTGTTATATTCATCCAAATCCATTGTTAAACGAGAACCCAAACGCAGGTTCGTAGGAATAAATTCATCCTGTGTATTATCAACGGAGTAGGATATTTTTCTTCCCATGTTTGAAATATTTGCCCCAAAGGCCAGTTGTGCAGGTTTCTCATCCAGTTCAATATCCGTTTCATAATAGGCTGATAAGTCCGCAGCAAATGATATTCCTGCTTTACTTTCAACACCACTGGTAAAGACCCCTCCTCCAGTAAGGTCGGAACGAATAAACCTAAAAGCAAGTGCACCAGACCATTTATCACTGAAAAGCCTTGAATAACTTGCATCCAAAGCAAATTCATTAGGGGTATGTTGCCCTTGATAAGCCCCTTCATTATTTGTAAATATAATCTCACCCAGAGAAAAATATAACAACGACCCACCAATAACCTGCTGGTCATCCATCCTGTAAAATCCGGATAAATACAACAAATTAATATCGTTTACAAGGTTTCGCAACCAAGGAGTATAAGTCAACGAAATCCCTCCATCTTCTTTAATTTTGGCATATTTGGCGGCATTCCAGTGTTGAGAATTTATGTCTGGAGAAGTTGCAGCACCTACATCGCCCATACCTCCTGATCTTGAATCAGGGGCAATTGTTAAAAACGGAACTGCGTAATTTACAATATTAAACTCAACATCTCTTCCATTTAGTTGATCAGGATCCAGTTCCCCATCCTGAGCAGCACTTTTAAAGGTTGTTAATACACAAACCAATACAATTAAGATGTATTTAAAAAACCTAATCATTTTATTCTTATTTTTAGTGGCTACAAATATATAAATATTACCTAACAATTAACATTTTTGATGATTTCTCTGCATTACCATTTGAAGTTTCTATTTGCACTTTATAAAAATAAAGGCCATTTTTCACATAACTTCCATTGTTCGAACGGCCATCCCAACTGACAACAGGTGTCATATACCCGCTAAAATCACCTGAATTTCTAAGTCTTGTAATTAACTGGCCTGACATACTGTATATACTTATGGTTACTTTTATTTCTTCACCATGCTGGTTATGTTCAATTACAAAATTAGTACTGCTAGTTAGCGGATTAGGAAACGTGTATACATTAGTTAACACAACACTCAATGCTTCCTTGACATTAAATTTTATTTCTTTTTCACTCGAATTATTTAATACATCCCATACTTTCACCAAAGCCTTATGTTCCCCAGGCTCAAGATTTAAAAGTGGATAATTAATCATCCCCCTTCTGTAATCATCCACTTCCGCCTCATAAAAATCATTCATGATAATGGGATTGGCAAAATTGTTATCTAAAAAAACTACCATCTCATGGCCAAAACCCGAGGTGGAGGTATTTATTCCACTCTCATCGTATAAATCAACAATTAGTGAAGGTGATTCATTAGTTATACCATTTTCTTTAAAATAATGATTTCCCATATACATATCTATTTCTGGCCCTATGTTATCAGTTATCCCGGTAACTTCATCAAACCCACCTATTACCAATGAAGTATCCCAACCAGTTGCATCTGCTTCTTCATTGTAAGCATAACAACTAATACGTCCTTTGCCAATTTGGTAAGAAATATCCTTGGGTATTACAAAAGAAAATTCAAAATGACCATTTTTAACGTTTGCTTTTCCTTTAAACAGAATATTATTTTGTAGTTCAAATTCAAAAGGATCGTCATTCCTGTCATTATCCAAAGTTGTTATTTTCTCAGGCTTGTCAAAAATAGTAGCATTTAAGATACCTGTGAAATCATTATAGAAACCTCCGTTTTTTTTCTCAACGTGCCCATTAATAGTGACATATGATAATGCCCCATCAACCTTCACATTTTTGTTTTCTTTTCTAACAAAATTAGTATCGTATACAACTATTGTATCCAAAACACCTTCATTCTCACTAAAAAGGGTATCTACCTTAATAATCGTGTCATACAGTTGCACATTTATTCCATTTATCGAATCAATCACTATTTTATGTTCAGGATATGCGAGCATTATCGCCGGATCTCCCAGCAATGAAAAGTTTCTTTTATTGATGATCCCCTGGACACTATACCCGGTTTCCATTTTAGATTTACGGATTATATCACCAAACCTGTTCCTTTCTCCATATGGTTCGTTTATAGCAAATACATGTTTATAGAAATTTGTATTCAGTTCCTCGTTATGATTTGAATATACTACCCTTGTAGTAGTAAACGAAGCAATGGCCCCACCTTTTGGATAAGTAACCACAAATTCACCTGTTGTATGCTCACTTTCATGTTCACCTTTATTATTGAATTTTACATAATCAAAACGGCTAAATTCACAAGTTGCAGTCATAAAAATGGGTAACTTTCCCCAGTTACTCCAATTTCTGATATCATCGTTTGAAAGTATTCTTTCATGGGCCAACCCAAACTCAGCCCCATGTCCGGTATAATTAACAATTAAAGTTCCTTTTTTCAATTGATTAAAAATAGACTTGTTAACATCAGGATACCTTGCACCCACTGCAGTGGATACTTGTTGATAAGCATCCAAAAATATTTTATTCCTATTTAACCAGGGAAAATTATTTTCTATATTATCTGATAATTTGTTTGCCTGCGACATATGCAAGTTACCGTCTTCATCATCACCAACAAAACATATATTGTTTCTCCAATCACCCGAAGTTTCTTTACTCAGATAATATTTAACTTTTTTCACCATAGTCCTGGCCTGATTTGTATCGCTTACCGGGAAACGCCCGATTCCCACATCAAGTTTGCCATTTATTAAATCATCCCCATTATCCAGCATCCCAAAAAAATCATCCGATACATATGACTTGATCGGGTTTATTGATTCCCACGATTGATACGTGAGGATATAGTTAAAATTTTTTTCACCCATATGCTTATTATCATATGTACCATCACCAAACAGCAACAAATAACGTGGTTTCTCTCCATTGGTACGATCATAAAACATTTTTAAAAAATTTCTAATAGCTGAAACGTCACGCGTACCGGAAGAAAATTCATTAAAAATTTTTTCCTGATCCACAACAAGTACACTTAAACCAGAATATTCCCTGTGAAACCCTGCTAATTCAGCAGCATATTTTTCAAACTTTTTATGAGTAACAATTACATAGTCATATGCCGGCAAACTATGGAGATTTTGATTTTCTATTTTTCCCAAGCCCTCTCCATTAAAAACAGGTGTTTTATAATCATTTAAATCAAACGCTATAAATTCCCGTAAAGAATCTGTATTGACAGTAAATTCAAATTTGCCCCCATTTTTACTTCCTGGAACAACTTTAGCTTCATGAATATCTGTTATTTCCCATACCATTAAATCATTGATTGAACCATTAATGGTAAACTTTGAAACATTTCCTGTACCTGTTGACCCTATGC
>JBNLCS010000095.1:0-2798 GCA_050303935.1 Bacteroidales bacterium | reverse complement strand
TTTCTAAAATCATGGTTTAAGACAAAGTCCAGGAACATTTCATCTACGAAAGAAAAGGATTTTATTTTATAGTTTCGTATTGAATTGATACTTTGTAGCATGAAAAATTCATTTCCGCCATAATCACGAACATATGCCCCGGGTATTTGCTTATCCTTACCGTACCGGGACCCAAAAAATATTTGTTTAAAATTATCATTGGTTTTGTATTCAACCAGGTAGTTTTTGTTCTTTATAAAATTTGTTTTAATGCCATTATCAATGGTATAAATGATGGCTTCGTCAACATTAATGTATTCGCCGTTTAGTTTCTGATATGTCCTGAAGTACGAAACGTTATTTTTTTGTTTGTTCGAAATATTGTCAGGTATTCTCCTAACAGCTTTACGAACTATTACATCGGGATTAGATTTTTTCCCTTTACGGGAAATATCAATTTGTTCAAGCTCATAATATACCGGTTTTAGTTCAATTATTTCTGTTTTGTCAATTTGAAATGATGAAAGGGGTAATTGTTTTTTTGCATAACCTATACACGTAATTTCCAGGGTATCGGGAATGGTTTTATATGTTGCAGGTAATCTGAAATCTCCTTTTTCGTTGGATATTACACCTATATTCCCTCCTTTTATGGTAATGGAGGCAAAAGGTACAGGATTTTTTGAGCCTGCATCAACAATTTGCCCGGTGAAAAAATTGCTGTTTTGACTAATTCCATAATTAAAGAAGCTTCCTATAAAAAAAATATACAGAAAAATCGTATACGTACTATTTTTAGCGGGCAAATTTTTCTTAGACAATTTCATTAAAAGTAATCTGATATGTTTCTCTAGCAATTTATTATATCTATGCTTCTTTTAAAATGAATGGGCACAAAAAATATGCCAGGTAATAGTATCATTCATGGTTCAATCAAACAAGTTCAATTGCTTTGAGAAAGTAGTTTCACCATGTTCGTCCCGAATCATTTTCTTTATTATTGTTTCACTTTCCGGGTTAATATTTCCTATGGAATGTAATTCGTTTCGTTGATATATGTGAACGATGGATTCTTTTAAATTTTGAACATTCATGCCAGTCCAAAACATACTTTTGTCGTAAGTACTTTCAATAGATTTCATGTAAGCTTTATTTAATAAAACTTCTGAAATCAAATAATTCAATCTTCTGAAATCTTCAGGAATAAATCTTTTTATGCGTATTGGCATATTGTACTTTTCACATAAGGTAACAATAGTTTCATTTACATGTTGGTGATAGCTGTTGCTTACCCCATATTCCCCTGAATATTTTTTTGGGTCATATTTAAATCTATACAACATTTCATATTTTGGAAGAAGAATAGGAAACTTTTCCTTCAAGTGTTTCATAAACCATAAAGCCTGGGTGTCACGCATAGTCATTCCGGAACCGAACAATATGTAGTCGGCACCATGGTCTTTCCCTTTTTTAATAAGGTCTTCCAGTTGCCATGAAGCATCACTAATAAAAGGGATCACAGGCATCAATAAAATTCCGCTTTGTATATCAGGGTATTTGGTTTTAATGTTTGCAATTGCTTTAAAACGCATTTCAGGAGAAGGTGCTTTTGGTTCCAGGAAACGGGCCGTTTCTTTTTCGCTGGCAGTGATGGTAAATGAGATACATGCCCACTGTTTTGCTATTTCATTAATAATATCAAGATCACGGGTTACGAGCATTGATTTTGTTAATATATGTACCGGAAAACCATATTTTTGAAGTACTTTCAGCGCCCATCTGGTATTTTGATATTTGTTTTCTGCAGCATGATAAGGATCGGTTGCCCCCGACATGCAAACAACATCGGCCAGCATAGTACGACTTTTGATAATTTTAGCTTCGAGCATTGTTTCTACATTGTCTTTCACTACGATGTCGTTTTCAAAATCCGTGGGTAAATAGTACTTTGCACTTCTCGAATCGCAGTAAATACAACCGTGTTCGCAACCATTGTATAAATTCAAACCATATTTTTCCCAAAACCAGCTATCAGGTTGTTTACGAATATTCAGAATAGTTTTAAATTGCTTTACTGTATATTTAACCATATGGTAAAGTTACGTTTCTCATAGGATTGTTAAAAATCATTCGGGACAATTCTAACGTAATGAAAAGAATATAATCAATTCTTTATTTTTCTTTGAAAAAACATTTTTATATTTTTAGCGTACTTTATTTATGGAAGATGAACAAGACCTTTAAAAATACAGCATATTCACTATTGTGGTCAGCCATGATAGCCATACTTGTTCATGGTATAATCCCGCACCATCACCATCAGGGGTTGGAAGGGATACATCATGCTTGCTGTAAGGTATTGTCACAGGAAGAATTAAATTGCCATAACCATGGTCATGGCTTACTATCGTTTCATCATCAAACAAAAAACAGTGAGCATTGCGATGAATGTCATTTCAAAACGGAGTTCTTTTACAAGAAAAGCATCAAAGTTCAGGATCTTCAGAGTGATAAAAGCAAGTCTTTTAGTTTAAATATTAGTAATAGTATTGTTAAAGGGTATTCTTTTTTTTATAGCAATTTATATCTTTCTTCATATCAATTCATAAGTCAATCTCGCGGCCCTCCTGCTAATATTGCATAAGTTTCAGTTAATATTTTCTTTTAATTTTAACTCTTTGAAGTATTGCACTTTCTTGATTCTCCTCAGTGTAACAATTTATATGAGGTAAATCAAGTACATGGCAATTATTTCAAAAAGATAAAACTAAATTATTTAAAGTTAATGAAACAAGCATGATTAAAATAATCATTAAACA
>JBNLCS010000094.1:0-6739 GCA_050303935.1 Bacteroidales bacterium | reverse complement strand
ACAAAAATGAAATATATAAATTATGTGGTACCCCTAAATACGAAGAATTATTTCATTTACCTCATGGACTAAAAGGATACTATACCATTGAAGAAGGATTTGAATGTGCAAAACAATTGAACAAGCCTGTATTCCTTGATTTTAAGGGGCATGTATGTACGAATTGTAAAGCTATGGAACAACAGGTTTGGAGCGATCCTGAAGTATTGAAAAGATTGAAAGAAAATTTTATAATTATTGGATTATTTAATGATGACAGGACAAAATTACCTGAATCGCAATGGTATACTTCTGAGATAGATGGAAAAATAAAGAAAACTATTGGTGCACAAAATTCAGATTACCAGGTTACACATTTTAATGTAAACGCGTATCCATATTATGTAATCGTGGATCACGACGGAAATAAACTGGTTGAGCCAACAGGCTATGACCCGGATATTGAAAAGTTTATCAATTTTTTAGATACGGGGGTTGAAAATTTCACGAATAAATAGCACATATACCCAGACTTGTCATTGGGAAAAAGACCTAATGGCAAGAATCCTTTTTCGGAATTTGAGCTTAACGAAGAAAAGATCAATATAGGATAAAAAGCCCTTTGTTATAAGAACTAATGTGTAGATTGCTAATTTCCCAAACTAATTTTCGCCCTATTTTCCTTTTTTCTGCGTTAAATTTTTTCGCCGTAGCTTTGGCTATGCCTGTATAATTCCTGCCGCTGCCTTTTGCTTCAGTAGGAATTATAAAAGCTAGTATTTTCTTATCGAACTTCAACTTTTACCATCTTTAAATCGTTAGCACCCGAACTGTTTCCATAAAAAACTTCGTATTCACCAGGTGTAACCATTAATCTTCCATGTCCCCTGTCATAAAACTCAAACGACTGGTATGGTAAGGAAATGAAAGCATTCTCTGTTTTTCCGGGAGCTATGCCAATACGCGTATACCCTCTTAATGTTTTAATAGGGCCATCATTATCGTTAACTTTATGTACATAAACCTGTACCACCTCCGTTCCATAAAGTTTACCTGCATTAGATACCGGAATGGACAGTTCCAGTGATTGGTCGTTTGAAATAACTTTATTATTCAAAATGGCATTTCCCAGGGAGAAAGTTGTATAACTTAATCCATATCCAAATGGAAACAAGGCATCGTTCATAAAACGATATGTACGTCCTTTCATAGAATAATCTTCAAAATCTGGTAATTGAGATGAGTTTTTATAAAATGTTACCGGCAATTTGGCTGATGGGTTATAATCACCAAACAGCACATCTGCCACAGCTTGCCCACCATTTTCGCCACCATACCATGCCTGCAATATGGCATCGCAACTTTCGGTTTCGGGTTTCAGTGCAATGGCCGAACCAGAACAATTTACATAAATAACTTTTTTACCGGCCTGTTTCAGTGCTTTCAAACAATCGCGCTGAACAGCAGGCAATTCAATATCGGTACGATCCCCCCCTTTGAACCCTGGTATCTCCACCGGCATTTCCTCACCTTCCAGTTGAGATGATATCCCCCCTGCGAAAATTACAAGCTCAATACCTTTCAATTTTGCCAAGAGTGCATCATAATTTACCGGAGCTTCTTTTCCAAAATCTAAACCTAATGTAGCCGGCCAATCATCTGTTTGTTTATAAAAAAGGTTTATCCTGTACTTTTTGTTTTTCTCTACTTGGTATGTAGCATGAGAATACATAGGTTTCCATGAATGAAATTCTGTAATGGTATCTTCGTTAATATACAAACCTACCCAACCACACACTTCGAGTTGAAACGCAATCTCGCCCGATTCTGAGGGAACCAGTACCGTTTCAAACTTAGCGGAAAAATCCTTCTTATTGACTTTTTTGTTGAATTCATGATCACCAGTTGACATTAATTTGAAAGGGGCACCTATCTGATCTGTCGAAACAATTTCCCCATTAAAATTACGGTTGTTCCAATAGGTAACTTTCAATCCCTTTTTCCCATCCACCGAGCAATTGTTTATATAGCTTTCAGAGATTTTGTTAAACACCAGATGGCAGCCAGCATCATAAATAATGTTTTTTTCGGGAACCTTACTTTTAATACCCTCCAGAATAGTTGTGGTTTGATTTGGAATACCATTATAACTTCCCCACATCAGTACCTCGTCATTGGCGTTAGGTCCTATTACGGCTATTTTCTTCAGATTATTCGAAAGTGGTAAAATATTGTTTTTATTTTGCAATAAAACCATTGTTTCATGAGCCATTTGTAAGGCCAATTTTCTATGTTTGTCCGAATTGACTACATCAACAGGAATATTTGACCAAGGCACCAAATTATCATCATCCATTTCACCAAGATCAATACGACCTGCGATTATACGCATAAGGTGTTTGTCAATTTCTGTTTCAGTAACCAATTCCATTTTAACAGCCTCTGTTAATGTGTGGTATGGGTACGATGCCCATGCACATTCCACATCAGTGCCAGCATATACACCTTTCACGGCAGCATGGGCCGGATCAGAAGATATGGAGTGGCCACGATAAAAATCAGATATGGCATCACAATCAGATACTATCACATATTTGAAACCCCATTCGTCGCGCAAGATACGTTGCAACAAACGAGTGTTCCCACAGCAAGGTTCATCTTCAAGCCGTTGATAAGCACACATCACCTGACGCACGTCAGCTTTTTGCACCAGGGCCTTAAAAGCTGGCAGGTAGGTCTCACGCAAGTCACGTGGGTCTAAATTGGTAATATTCAAGTGGTGACGGCTCCATTCCGGGCCGGAATGCACAGCATAATGCTTGGCACAAGCCAAAAGTTTTTTATACCTTGAACCCTGAGGCCCCTGTAATCCGTTTACCACGGATACACCCATTCGTGACATTAGGTATGGATCTTCGCCATAGGTCTCCGGCCCACGTCCCCAACGGGGATCGCGAAAAATATTCACGTTGGGGGTCCATACTGACAAACTCTTAAAACGGGCATTGTCTTGTCCATTTCTTATAGCATGGTGATATTTTGCACGGGTTTCGTCTGAAACTGCATTAAAAACCTCATATACAAGTTCATCGTTGAAAGAAGCAGCCATTCCAATAGGCTGAGGAAAAACAGTTACATCAGTATTATTGGCCAACCCATGCAGAGCTTCACTCCACCAGTTAAACCTTTTAATGCCCAAACGGGGTATGGCTGCTGATTGATCGGTCATTAACGAAATTTTTTCTTCCAGGGTTAACCTGGAAATAAGGTCTTTGGCCCTTTCATCTGAACTAAGACCGGTATTTTGAAAGGGATATTGTTGTCCTAAAAGACCATTTAACGATAGTAAAACAGCATTAAGTAAAATTAATTTTTTCATTTTATACAATTTCATTGGCTTAAAGATAACTAAGATTGTGAAATTGGCCAATCGTTATAGTATGTACTTTAACCCGAAATATGCATTAGAACATCTATTCCGAGCTGCAACTACTTTAAAATATGTTACTTCGTTGGTTTTCAAAAACTCACCATAACGGTGGCTATGCATCTTTTTTGAAAACCCATATTTTATCGTATTTGCAACTCTCATTACAATGTTCTAACACATAATCCGGGTTTAAAGTTGATTTATAAAATTATTAAGGGAACAAACATGCCCAATAAGTTAGGCACCGTTATTCTATTGCTCAATTATTTTTTATAAATTTACTATAGTATAGTACTGATTCAAAAATACAACATGGATAAATCAAAAGAACAACTTTTAGAAGAATTGAAAGAACTTCGGGAACAACATTTAGCTCTCAAAAAGAAGCACAAGAAAGAAATCAGTAAATTACAGGCAGAAAAAAAAGCACTTCAATTAAGGTTGATGTTTTTAGAAGGAATCGCAAATTCCACAATTGATGGATTCCTGGTAGTAAACCCCAATGGTAAAAAAATACTGCAAAACCAGCGCACCATTGAATTGTGGAAAATACCAAAAGAAGTGGCCGAGGACCCAAGTGGATTGAAACAAATAAGTCATGTTATGTATATGACGGTTAACCCGAAACAGTTTGTAGCAGAAATAGATTATCTTAGAGAACACCCTGAAGCAAAAAGCAGGGATGAACTTGAACTTATCGATGGCACGATTTTAGATCGTTATTCATCACCTGTTATTGGGCCCGACGGTAAAAATTACGGTAGGATATGGACTTTTCATGATGTTACCGAACGAAAAAAAATTGAAAAGCACCTTGTACGTCTCAATACCGATAAAGACCGTTTTATTTCAATACTTGCACATGATTTAAGAAGCCCTTTTTCCAGCCTGTTAGGCTTTTCAGATTTACTGATGGAAAATATAAGAACCTACCCCATTGAGAAAATACAAAATATGGTTGAAATTATAAATAGCGCAGCCCATAAAACGTTCGAACTTTTGGAAGATACTCTATTATGGGCAAGTATTAAAACACAAAAACTTGTTTTCAACCCCACAAATACAAATGTTTCGGAAATTATCTCGGAAATAGCAGACATCCTCCTTCCTGCTGCAAAAGCAAAAAATATCACAGTTTCTTATGATGGCAAAAGTGATATGAAAATTTATGCTGACGTTTATATGTTAAAAGCAATAATAAGAAATTTAGTTTCAAATTCTATTAAATTCACCAATACGGGTGGGCAAGTTTTGATTCAATCCGAAAAGAAAGACAATGGGATAATCGTAAAAGTGGTTGATAATGGTGTAGGTATGCAACCCGAAACTATTAAAAATTTGTTTGATATATCTTCAATCCAATCAACAAAAGGAACAGCCCATGAAACAGGAACAGGCATGGGACTTCTATTATGTAAAGAGTTTGTTGATAGGCATAAGGGAAAAATAACAGTTAAAAGTGAAGTCAACAACGGCACTAAAGTAAGCTTTACTATTCCTGGTAATATCAAAAACGTTTGATTTAACCAAACAACCTGATTACAATACAGCAATCTGCCAATACTATTCATACCGCAAAGCATCCACAAGGTTTCGCTGCGCCGCCCGCCAGCTTTGCCAGCTGATGGTAATTAATGTAATTATCATTCCTGTTTTCACCAACTAACCGTAAAAATTTAAATTTTCAATATTAAAAAACCTACTATTAGTAATTGGCGAGCAAATTATCATAATGCCTTCTAAAAATTATGATTTTCTATTTTAAGTATTTAATCTTTTAGCTTATTTTTGACCGAATTTTAAAGGCATAAGATGAGTTCCTGGCAATTTACACCATTTGTAATTCTTTATTTTACTTCAGTAATACTGTTATTTTCACTCTTTGTTATGGTGTCAAGGAGCAAGCCTGTAAGAGGCAAACAATACTTTGAACTAATGCTTTTTGCCATAGGACTTTGGACCCTCGGATACTTGCTGGGATTTTTCAATACCAACTATAACTTTAAATTAATTATGTTGCGTGTTGAGTATTTCGGGATAGTTTCAACACCATTACTGTGGCTATTTTTTGTATCGGCATACACAAACAATGATAAATTGCTAACCATTAAAGCAAAAGTATTACTTACGATTCCTAATTTTCTAACTTATTTACAGGTTTTGTTTGTTAAAAAACACCATTTTTTCTATCTGCGCTATGAGCTAACCAACTATAATGACCTTATAATAACCCAGAAGGAATATGGCCCCGGCTTTTATTTATGGACATCTTATTCCTATTTACTTGTTTTGTCAGGCATTTATATTTTAATCAGAAGTATAATTAAAATGCCTGAACGTTTTCATGGTCAGATTCTGTTGCATGTTTTTGTGGCATTAATTGTGATTATACCAAATGCACTTTACATTGCAGGAATGAACCCAATTCACCCGTATGATCCAATTTGTTTATCCTTCGTTGCCATGTCTGTAATGTATCTTTACATTATTCGTCATCATCGTTTCTTTGATATTGTACCTGTTGCACATCACCTGGTTTTTAAAAATGTTAAAAGTGGTGTATTGGTAACCGATAGCGGATTAAATATACTCGATACAAATCCTGGTGCCGAAACAATTTTTAATAAACATTCTAATGAATTGATCGGTAAAAACATTAAAGAAGTTTCTGATATGTTTTATGGAACATTAGAAAAAATAAAAAGTAACGAAGAGTTTATTACTGAAGTTGAAGACAAGGATTACAATAAAGTTTTTGAGTTACAATCAACGGTTTTCAACGATCACAGAAACAAAGATTTGGGCAGGATAGTAATGCTTTATGATATTACCCAACGTAAACAGGCTTTAAAAGAATTAAATGCATACGCCCATACGGTTGCCCATAACTTAAAAAACCCGATGGTTTCATTATGCGGATTTGTTGATATTTTGCATGAAGGATATGTAAGCGAAGAAGTTCACCAGGAGTATTTAGGATATATCGGAGAAAGTGCTTATAAAATGCATAGCATTATTGATGGTTTATTATTGTTATCAAAAATCAGGAATAATGCCGAAGTTGAAACTATAAAGTTAGATATGCATGAAATTATCCAACAAGTATTGTCGAGATTAAAGCATACTATTGCCAAGTATAATGGAGAAATAACGTATTATGAACAATGGCCATCTTCTAAAGGGTTCCCTTTATGGGTTGAAGAAATATGGATTAATTATATTACCAATGCCCTAAAATATGGTGGTAGCCCGCCGATAATTGAGCTAGGTGCTGTACAAGAAGGCCCTAAAGCTAAATTTTATGTTAAAGATAATGGCAAAGGTTTAACG
>JBNLCS010000093.1:0-5162 GCA_050303935.1 Bacteroidales bacterium | reverse complement strand
ACAGTGTTCTATGAATATCCTACGAGAGAGGTACACGAAGAAATGTGTTTATATTATCAGACCACAGGATTTGTACTTTACAAAATGTCGCCGCTATCTTCTTTTACGGGAAATTCACTCGTTCCGTTTTTTCAATCAATTTTTCCGCATACCGGTTACAAATTTAAAAGTCACCAAGGCTTTTGTTCTTTCAAAAGTGGGATTGTCCACATTTTTAAGACCTGCTTAAAACTCCTTTTTGATCTGGGCAACCCAGTCTTTAACACGTTTTCCTGTTAATTTATTCTGCGTATCTGCATCAATGGCCAAACCAATAAATTTATCATTACGCACGGCTTTTGACTTCTCAAAAGTATACCCTTCGGTAGATGTAAAACCGATTAGTTTGGCACCAAGGCCTTCCAGTAAATTACCCAATATACCGATTGCATCTACAAAATTTTCGGGATACCCTTTCTGGTCACCCAATCCGAATATGGCAATTTTTTTCCCTTTTAAGTCCATATCTTCAATAGCAGGTACAAATTCATCCCAATAATTGGGCAACTCACCATCAAACCATGTGGGGGAACTAAGGATCATTTTGTCATACGAAAGAAATGTTTTTTCATCCACATCTTCAAGGTTTATCATATCTATTTGATCCTTACCATATTCATTGGCAATTTTGTCTGCTACAATGCTCGATTTTCTTGTATTGAAACTGTAAAAAAGTCCTATTTTTTTTCCCATGCCTGTTAATATTTTAATAGTTTGATGGCTGATTCATAAATTCTGTTTGTGTCTGGTAAAATGGCCCGTTCAAGTATCCTGTTAAATCCAACCGGTGTAAAGGTTGATCCAACCCGTAAAACAGGTCCGTCAAGATATTCAAAGGCTTGGTCAGTGATGAATGCAGCAACTTCCCCTCCAAACCCTGCAAATACTTTATCCTCATGAACAATAAGGGCTTTCCCTGTTTTTTTAATGGAGTTCAGGATAGCTTCCGTATCCAGGGGCAACAATGATCTAAGGTCTATCACCTCAATGGACGCCCCTTCTTCGTCTGCAATTCTTTTGGCTGTCTCTTCACACATTTGTGTTGTGTTACCATAAGTGAAAATTGACATATCGCTCCCTTCAATTCTCACTTTGGCTTTTCCAAAAGGTACTTCAAAATCATCAGGTATAGGAGTAGCCGCTTTTGGTGCATTATATAATGCTTTAGGCTCCATAAACACAGTCATCCCTTCAGACCGCATGGCAGTTCTTAATAAACCGGCAGCATCATCGGCATACGAAGGGTAAACAACACGGGTTCCCGGAAAAGTGGTTAATGCACCTTCAATTGTTTGGGAGTGATATAAACCGCCACCTATATAACCACCGGAAGCAAGACGTACAACAATATTTGGTGAAAATTGCCCTTTTGACCGCCAGTAATCGTGTGATGTATCAACAAACTGTTCCATAGCAGGCCAAAAGTAATCAGCAAATTCAGCACCTTCAATCACCACCCGTATCTTTTTATTAAAACGGCTCATGCCATTGGCAGTCCCCATTATAAAGTCTTCGGCAATGGGGGCATTAAACACCCTTTCTTTACCGAATTCTTTTTGCATACCTTTCGAAACATTAAAAATACCGCCTTTGTCCTTGTTGGCAATGTCTTGCCCCCACAGGAAAGTATCCGGGTTATGCCTGAATTCAGCTTTTAAAGTTTCGTTGATCCCTTCGATTAATTTTTTTTGGTCTCCCTCGTAATTATGCAACCCATCGGGATATTTTTCCGAAACATAAGGCTCGGCAATAACAAAATCATAAATAGATTTTGGGTCAGGGTCGGGGGCTGCCAGCCCCTTTTTGTGTGCGGATTTTACCTCTTGTTTTACCTTTTCTTCTATTTCCAGAATTTCTTCTTCAGTAAGTCTTTTATAACGAAGGAGCATTCTTCTGAACTTAGCTACCGGGTCATATTCCCTGACATAATTTAATTCATAATCGTCACGATAAAGCTCATGCCTGTCAGAATTAGAGTGCGAATGAATTCTTACACAATTGGCATGTACAATAACAGGCATTTGATTTTCAATGGCCCATTTTTTTGCTTCTGCCATCGTGCTAACAGAATCAAAAACATCTTTACCGTTACAATATAATATTTTCAAATTTTTAAAACCTGAAAAGTTCTCAGCTACTTTTCTGTTTGCAGTTTGGTCTTTTTTGGGAACAGAAATACCATATCCGTTATCCTGAAACACAAAAATAACAGGTACTTTTTCGTTGGAAGCCCCGTTAATTGCCTCATAAACGTATCCTTCAGACACAGAGCTTTCTCCCTGAGAACTTATCACAACTCCTTTATGTTTGTACTTTTTCATTGCACGAGCGGTACCTGTTGCTTGCACAGCATGATTTCCTGTACAGGACGAAGAATTATGAAAATTCCACTCAGGTTTGGCGAAATGGTTTGACATATGCCTGCCACCACCTGCAACATCTGTATCTTTTGAAATGCCATTATAGATAATTTCTTCTGCGGTAAGTCCGATTGAAACTGCCGAAACTAAATCGCGGTAGTAAGGGTAAAAATGGTCGGTATCTTTATCATAAACCTGTCCAATGGCAAGTTGAATACCTTCATGCCCTGCAGCAGGTGCATGGTAAGACCATCCAATAGCTTGTTTCAGATAATTTGGGGCACGGTCATCTAATGAACGTCCCAGTGTAATAATGTAAAACCATTTTTTTAATAACTCTTTATCAGTATCCTTAATTCCGTATTTTTTGAGTTCTATCATTTTATATTTTTTAAATTTTACGTTTGTTAATTACAGGGTTTTGTTGATGTCAAATTGTTCAAGTTTATCGGCTATTGACTTCAGGAATGCGCCTCCTAAAGCACCGTCAACTACCCTGTGATCGTAAGTTAATGAAAGAAACATTTTGTGTCTGATAGCAATAACATCACCCGAAGGGGTTTCCAAAACGGCTGGTTTCTTTTCAATGGTACCTACTGCCAATATTGCCACCTGTGGCTGGTTTATAATAGGGGTACCCATCAGGTTTTTAAACGACCCGAAATTGGAAATTGAAAAAGTCCCACCTTGAATGTCATCTGGGCTTAATTTATTATTTCTGGCTTTGTCTGCCAACGTATTCATTTCCATGGCCAGACCAACGAGGTTCTTTTGTTCGGCATTTTTTATAACAGGGACAATCAGGTTACCATCAGGTAAAGCTACTGCTACTCCTATATTTATATTTTTCCTTAAAATTATATTGTAACCGTCAACAGATGCATTAACGCCAGGATATTCTTTCAACGATCTGGCAACGGCCTCGATAAATACAGGCATAAAAGTAAAATTCATTTTTTCTCTTTTCTTAAAATCTTCTTTTACTTTATTTCTCCATAATACCATGTCGGTTACGTCAGCTTCAATAAAATTGGTTACATGCGGGGAAACTTGTTTTGACATTACCATATGATCGGCAATTAAACGTCTCATCCTGTCCATTTCAACAATTTCGTCATCGTTTCCTGCAAAAATCTTTGGCACATTAACTTCTGCTTTTTGCTTACCAATGGATGGACTGACATTTGCTTTGTCTTTATTTTTGATGTATTCAAGTACATCATTTTTTGTAACCCTTCCATTATTCCCACTTCCACTTATTCCTTCAAGCTCTTGAACACTAATGTTTTCTTTTTTAGCAATATTTTTTACTAAAGGAGAGAAAAATTTGCTGCTTTCATTAAAATCGCTAGGAGAACTTTCTTTGTTTGGGATTTCTTTTTTATCACCCTTTTCTTTTTCATTTACCTTATTTTCATTACCAGTTTGTTCTTGTTCTTTATCAACAGTCCCTTCTCCACTTTCACCTTCCATATCAATTATTGCTATCACTTTACCAACCGGGACAAGGTCATTTTCTTTGTATAATACTTTTATCAGTTTTCCGTCCACCGGGGAAGGTATTTCAGAATCTACCTTATCTGTTGCAATCTCAAGAAGAACATCTTCTTCCTCTATCATGTCTCCTTCTTTTTTAAACCATTGGGTGATTGTTGCTTCTTCAATGCTTTCACCCATTTTTGGCATAAGTACTTCATATTGTGCCATATAGATATTTTTTTAATTTTTTTTCTGTTGCAAATTTAAAAAATTATACAGTATTTAAAACCAGTCTAAATAAAGTCTACGTAATTTCTTCTTTTAATTACCACGAACAACAAGATTTCCTTTAATAAATTTAAGTTACGAAAACAATATTTCAAACTTTGTTGCTAAATAAACAACAAATTTTAGGGGATGTTTACTAACCATAAAAGAATATTGTATACAATTTGTTATTGTAATTTTATAAATATTTATTTATCTGTGTTTTAATCAATAGATATAATAAATGCAAGAAGGGTAAAAACTATTTAAACAGTCATATGTTCATTATTTAAAAAAAAGGTATTTTTATCACTTGGTAAAATGTAATATTAATCCACATAATAAATGAAGCGTAGAGATTTGATTATTGTTAGGTTTATCGCCTTGGTTTTTTTAGTACTTCTCGGATTTGGGTTCATGAAATATTTAATTTCACTAAAAGAAAAACCTCTGAATATGCAAAAGGGGGACCTGGTACGATTTGTAAATGCTAATTTAGTTGAATATGGAAATATTCAGTCTGATGTTAAAGCGGAGGGAAGAATTTTATCATCATCGGAGCTGGATATTATTTCAGAAGCTTCTGGCAAAATTACGAAAGGAAGTGTAGCCCTGAAAAAAGGAAGTAGTTTTTCAAAGGGGGAAGTACTTTTTACAATTTATCCTGATGAAGCGAGACTCGCACTAAAAGCAGAGAAAAGTAAATTCCTGAATCAACTTGCAAATATATTACCTGATATTGCTATTGATTTTCCCGATTATGAAGAAGAATATAAATCTTTTTTCAATTCCATATCTTTAGATGATGATTTACCTCAATTTCCAAACATTGGAAACGATAAATTAAAAATATTTTTATCAAGCAGGGATATATTAAGCGCATATTATTCGGTTAAACAGGCCGAACTTCAATTAAAAAGAAGAAGCGTTTTAGCCCCGTTTGACGGTAGCATTCAGGAAGTTTTTCTTGAAGTAAATGCTTATGCCAATGCAGGGGGAAAGGTTGCCAGGGTGATA
>JBNLCS010000092.1:0-1834 GCA_050303935.1 Bacteroidales bacterium | reverse complement strand
TGGATCTGGACCCGCTCTACGACTCAAGGGAATGGATTGTATTTGAACGCCGTTCAAAGCAGGAACTTTTCGCACCCGTCAACCAAATCGTCATCAGGGCCATGTTTGTTGGGCTCGGGACATTCAGCGGGTTATTCTTCTTGTTCCTGTTTGTAGTAAAACGTTTTCTCCTCCCCTTAAACGAGTTGGCAAAGGGAGTGGAAAATATTGGAAAAGGAAACTTAAAGGTGAAATTCCAAACATACCTTTACCCTTCCAAATAAATAATAATAGGGATCATGGAAGTATTCAAACAAGTAAATATAAATTACCGGCTGATGTTATCCGTGATTTAAATGAAGCATGTAATCATTCAGATATAGGTTTTTTTGTTATTTTTTTGACTGGTTATATTACAATACTTTATAAGTTAAAAAGTATCGAAGATATTGTTATAGGAACATTATCTCTAAAAGATGAAATTATATTCTGTAGATCTTCTATTTCAGGATCAATAAAATTTAAAGAACAAATTCACCAGGTAAAAGAAAGTTTGTTTGAAGCCATAAAATTTTCAGATTATTCTTCAAAAGAAATTTATTCAAAATTTTTAAATTCTAGTGACTATAAGAATTTATTCCAATATTCTTTATATTATTCAAAGATTCATAAATACAACAATTTGTTAAATGAGTTTAATATTAATTTGGAGATTTCGAATGAGAATAATGATACATTTCTTCTATGTCATTTTAATAAATTTCAATACCATGAGAAGATTATAAATGAATTTGTTAAATTTTTTATTAATTTATTTAATGATATATCAACAAAATTTGATCAATCAATTGATGAATTAGACTTACTTTCAAATCAAGATAAAGAGAAAATATTATTTGAATTCAATAATACCAGCACAAAGTATTCAATTAATAAAACAATACATGGATTATTTGAAGGTCAGGTTAAAACAAACTATAACAAAATAGCATTATGTGCAAAAAATGAATTTATAACCTATGGATTTCTTAATGAAAAATCAAATCAGTTAGCATGGTCTTTGAAAGCTTGCGGTATTAAAAGAGGGAATCTTGTTGGAATAATAATGAATAGGGGTATAGAAATGATCATTGGGGCATTGGGGATTCTAAAGTCAGGAGGGATTTACGTGCCTTTGGACGTTAGTGCTCCTGATGAAAGAATCAAGAATCTTATTAATCACGCAAATGTTTCTTCCATTATTTCTAACGTAAATGGGTATGTTAAATTGATTTCTTTTTGTGATGATTTATATAATGTAGACCGGATATATCTCTTAGATAAGGATATTGAATTGAACAATACGCCAAAGAATAAAATGGTTATTCATCCTAAAGAAATATCAAAATATGATAATATTAATTTACCATTAGTTACTACGTCAGAAGATAATGCATATGTTATCTTCACATCTGGTTCAACGGGAATACCAAAAGGTGTGCTAGTTAAACATAAACCAGTAATTAATATAATAGAATGGATTAATACAAAATTTCAAGTAGATAAAAAGGATAAACTGCTATTTATTACATCTTTAGGTTTTGATCTGTCAGTATATGACATATTTGGAATTCTATCTTCAGCTGGAAGTCTTTATATTGCATCGGATAAAGAAATTAAAGAACCGGAAAGCTTACTATCAATAATTGACAAGGAGTACATCACAATATGGGATTCAGCACCGGCTGCGATGCAACAACTTTTGCCTTATATAGAAAATAAAATTCCGAATGAAACTTCAAATTGTTTAAGGCTTATATTTCTAAGTGGTGACTGGATTCCTTTAAATCTTCCAAAAACGGTTCAAAAATATTAT
>JBNLCS010000091.1:0-7955 GCA_050303935.1 Bacteroidales bacterium | reverse complement strand
TATTTGCCGGATCAACGCCTGCATGTTTTAGTAACCTATACACTGCCGTATTTGCCGCTCCGGATCCGAACAGAATGATACTTGAATTTTTAAAATCTTTCCCTGCAAGTTCAAAAGCTGTTCCATGTGCTGGTGAAGTCCTTATAAAACCGAGCCCTGCAGTATAATTTACACCTTCATCCATAGAAATGGTTTTAAAAGGTACAAGACCTTGATCATGGTACATTGCTAAAATAGCATCAAATTTTCTATACGCACCTGTCCCAAAAAAACCATCAGCAGCATATGGGCCAAAAGCTAATATACCTTCTTCTTTTGCTTTTTCAATAGCTGGTATTATCACATCTTTGTCCTCGTTGCCAATTACACCACCATCGCCAGCATGAGGGTTTAATCCAAGCACGGCTATCCTGGGCTTTCTTATTCCAAAATCATAAGAAAGCGATTTATTCATCACATCTAAATGTTTTAATATATTTGGAACGGTAATATATTTAGGCACTTCTGATAAAGGCACATGCCCGGTAAGGACCCCTACTTTCAAAAAACCAGAGACCATTAGCATAACAACTTCATCTGCACCTATTTCATGTTTCAGGTATTCTGTATGTCCGGCAAATTTAAAGTCATTGCCCTGAATATTGGCTTTATGGATTGGAGCCGTGATTAAAGCATCAATTTTTTTGTTTTTAAGATCATCAACAGCCCTTTTCAAAGAAGCTATTGAAGCTTCCCCTGCCATTTGAGTTACCTTACCCAGCTCAACTCTAATATTATCGTCAAGAATGTTAATAATATTTGCTCGTTTAGGATTTGCCTCGTCAGGTGTTTTAATTGTATTTAAACTAAAGTTTTCAATATTAATGGCTTTGCGGTGATAGGCAGCTACTTTTGATGATCCGTAAACAATGGGTGTACAAAATTCGAATATTCTGTTATCAACAAGTGTCTTTATTATCACTTCATAGCTTATACCATTAATATCACCTTGTGTTATTCCTATTTTAATCATAATTTTTCAATTAACTATTACACATGTTGCTGATAAAGCGGTATAACAACCTCACCCCTATTCCTGTACCCCCAACAGGGCGATAAGAAATATTTTTCTTTAAAAATGCCGGCCCTGCAATATCAAGGTGTATAAAAGGTTGTTTTGCAAATTTTTCAAGAAACTTTCCAGCAGTAATAGCACCTGCCATCCTACCTCCAATATTTTTCATATCAGCAACTTCTGACTTCAATTCATCAGCATATTCATCCCAAAAAGGAAACTGTACAACCCGTTCATGCGTTTCATCTCCTGCTGTTATAACGTTATTCAGCATTTCCTGTTCAGCATTTCCCATACCAACCAGTGCATCCTGGCCTATAGCCATTTGTGCCGATCCGGTAAGTGTAGCCACTGTTATAATCAGCATTGGATCATAGTGATCTGCATAGCTAATGGCATCAGCCAAGATCATCCGGCCTTCAGCATCGGTATTCAAAACTTCAACAGTGGAACCATTATGCATGGTTATTATATCGCCCGGGGCATATGCATTTCCTCCGGGCCGGTTATCGGTTGAAGGAACTAACGCAACAATATGTACTGGTAATTTGTTCTTCGCCACAGCATAGATTGCTCCTGAAACTGCCGCTGAACCTGCCGTGTCACATTTCATTTCATCCATACTGTTGGCAGTAGGCTTTAAGCTTAACCCCCCAGTATCATAAACTAAACCTTTTCCGATTAATACCACAGGTTTTTTATTTACCGCGTGTTGGGGTTTCCATTCAATAATGGTAAAAGTTGGTGGGTCAACACTTCCTCTATTAACAGCCAACAATCCTCCCATCCGCAACGATTCTATTTTTTTCTTTTGAAAAATCTCAACATCCGCACCAGCTTCAAGTGCCATTTGTTTAATTTCCTCAGCCAGTTTCTCAGCATTTAAATAACTAACCGGTTCGTTTACCAGGTTTCGTGCATAATATACAGCAGTGGAAACGTTGTATATCTGTTCAAGTTCTTTTTGAAGTGACCTTTCAATATCAGCCTCTATGATCTTGAGACTGTAATTTTCATCTTCTTCCTTCTTTTTATATTTGTTAAACTGGTAAGCACTTAAAACCAAACCTTCAAGAAAGGCCAAAATATTAACATTATTACTACCAATATATTTTACCCCTACATGCTCAAGATTAAAAGTCCTAAGATACTTATAAGAAAGGTGACCAGACTGTCTGGCGCTTTCCTGAACTAAAAAAGGCGTTTTTTCTTCTTTTATTTTTACACAAATAAGCTGATATCTAAACCTATTTATAGTTACAACATTTTTTTTAAGATCAAATCTTTTTTTCAGATAATCCTTTTCATCATCATTCAGGTCAATTATTTCAAATTGACTTTCGGTTTCTCCAACATAAATTATTGATATTCCTTGTTGGATGTCGGCTATTTTAATTTCTGGTACCATTCCTCTTCCAATACAATTTTAAATGCAAAAGATACAAAGATAAGGTTATTTTGTTTTTTGATTAAACATTTTAATATTTTTAGCCCAGAATCTAAATTATATGATATTGTATGGTATTTGTTACTGGAGGAACAGGCCTTGTGGGTTCACATCTGATATTTGAACTTTTGAAACAAGGGAAAAAGGTCAGGGCACTAAAAAGGGCAAACAGCAATGTATTGGTTGTTAAAAAAACCATTGGATATTACACCAATGATCCCGACCAATATTTTAACCAAATAGAATGGGTAGAAGGTGATTTGCTAAACCCATATTTATTAAAAAAAGCGTTGCATGGAGCCGAAGAGGTGTATCATGCGGCCGGTTTCGTGTCGTTTGCTTCAAAAAACAGGGAAAAAGTATTAAAGTTCAATGTTCAAGGTACCGCCATCATTATTGATATTTGCTTAGAAATAGGGATTAGAAAATTTTGCCATGTTAGCTCATCTTCGGCAATCGGTACAACGTTAAATGGTGAATATGCAAATGAAGAATGCACATGGGTACCATCGAAAAGCCAATCAGTATATTCGCTAAGTAAATTTAAGGCCGAAATGGAAGTATGGAGGGGTATTACATTGGGTTTAAACGCAGTGATTGTGAACCCAACTGTAATTATTGGGCCAGGTAATTGGAAAAGAAGCAGTCCCAGAATGTTTGATGAAATTTGGAAAGGTATAAAATTTTATACATTAGGAATTACCGGGTATGTAGATGTTAAAGATGTTGTTCGTTGTATGGTTCAGTTAATGGATAGGGAACTATTTGCTGAAAGGTATATCTTATCTGAAGGTAACTACAGTTATAAACAGATTTTTGAAATGATCGCAAATGGCCTTAAAAAGAAAAAACCGACTATTCATGCAGGAAAGCAACTTATGAAAATAGCAAGCACCATCGATGGTGTAATTTCAAAAATTACAGGTAAGGAGCCGGTTATTACAAAAGAAACGGTGAAGGCAGCTTATTCTAAAAAACTGTTTTCTTCCGAAAAAATCATCAATACCCTTAATTATCAGTTCAGGCCTATTCAGGAAGGAATTAAAGAATATGCATCTTATTTTTTACGTGAAACCCTTTCCGATGAATCGAAGCAAGCTATAGAGGGACTTGATATGAACCGAAGGAACATCAGGCCTTAATGTAGGGGCTGCTGAAAAAGTCAAAAGCGTGCAAGATGCTTGCCGGCAAAATGAAGGCGTTCTGTAGTACGTTGAATTGCAGCCGGTGAAGCAGATTGTGTGATTGTGGCTAACGAAATATTCTAACATAATTGCACTGTTTTCCAGATATTCTATACAATATGCTTGCAGAGCCTTATAAAAATTATAATGCACAACGCACTACCAATGCATTGAGTGTTTTTCAGCAGTCCTAATGTAAAAATTAGTAACTGATGAAGCTTTATCATTCTATAAAAGGGGATGATAAAAATGAACAACCTGAACTATTTTTAGCAAATGGAATTGAAAACTAAAAATCGTAGTACCGATTAAAAATAGGGGTTTGAAAGCTGAGATAAAAATATTTTGTCTGTTCGTTTTTTTCACGAAATGAAAAATCCCTTATGAATACACCCAAAGTAATTCGCATATTATAATGTGGGTTAACAATATAACTTATTTTTACTTCATGAATGTTTCGTTTCGATTTTTGTCCCAAAACCAGCAAATCCCTTTCAGGAAAATATAAATTTAAAGCCGGAAGATACCCCAGGCTATCACTTTTACTATTAGCAATGTTGAATTTATAAAATAATTCCATCGACCTTATATTTATAATACTACCAATTACAAATTCAGTAAAATTTTCACCCAATGGATGTGCAAGTGGCTGACTGTAATGCGTATATGATAAAGTTGAATCTTGAAATGTATATAATCCTTTTGTGGCATGATTAACTTCCGCAAATAAATTGAACCATGAGCGAGAGAATCTATTCTCATATTTTATTCCGGATTGGTAGCCTCTTTTTTCAAAAGCCTGGGGACTGGTTAAAAACTGAACATATAGACTTGCATTTTGATATTGTCCACGCAAATTAGTCCCAATATAATTGTTAAACTGATTATTCAAAGAATTTAAAAATATTAGCGGGTTATAAAGCAATGGATTAAACTTGTATTTGCCATTTTTTTCCCTTGAGGCAATAATACTTCCTTCAAATCCACTCACCTCAATATTGTTGTTGATGTAGTACGATATATAATGAAAAATTCCCGCTTTTAGTGGCCATTTTCCGTTTAAAACAATATGAGGATCGGGCATATCAATATTTGTAAATGAAGTAAACCACGTAGTATATTTAATTTGCTTATTTTCAAAACTTACGAAGAGGTGTGGATAACTAAAACTATTATCACTGTATAACATAGAACGGTATCCATTTCCTACAAATCGCTTACCATGTCCGAATTGCACATTTATTTCTTTACACATTGAAAAATAAAGCATCCCTTCTGACCATGCATAGTCATAATCCGTTTCCTTAAAAGCTTTTTGAAACGACTGTCCGGGTACTACGCCATAATAATCAGAAAATTTAGCAACATGTTGCATAAATGACGACTGATTTTCATGAAATGTTGAATAAAAACCAAATTTCCCATCCACTGAAGCCTGAATTGATATGCCCCTGGTGTTCCGATAAATTTTTTTCCCATTTTCTTTTCCCAAATCTAAAATCAACAAAGGGGAAACATTAAGCTCAAACTCTTTTTCCCGAACAGTAAAGAAATGTTCATATCTGAGTTTTCTTAAAAACCAATTTCCGGAAGATATGCTTCGATTATATGTTTGAATGTTTATAAGCGAGTCTTGCCGATCAAGAGAAATTTTCTGAAAATATGGAAATACTGAATTTATTTTGTTCTTAAAGCTGTAACTGTCGAAATGTGGATATATAGGGGTAAGTACCTGTCCTTCCAATAGAACGGGTATAAGAAATAAAGTGGTATAAAGAATTTTCAACTTAATCATTATTCAAACCAATGATCATTATACAATAATGTTTTTAAGCCAATAAAAAAATAATTATAGCCTGTTGCATTTAATTCTGAATTTTCTTTTTGAAACACTATCCCCGTTTCAACTGACATATTCCATTCTGGTTTAATTAAATACCCAGTAGTCAATTGCATGTTGTATTTTTCAGATTTAATCCCGTCAAGTAAATAATGGCCAAAACGATCTACATCCCAATAATTTTCATAAATGTTATTCCCATGTAATTCTTCATTACCATCTTTCCCCAAAATAGCATAGGACAAATGTAATGTAGCATAAAGCCTATTTTTACTCGCTGAAAACCGGGTAATATATTCTTTAAAATTTGCGCCAAAAGGATGGGCCAACGGTTGCAATAAATTACCATAATTTTGTAGTGTATGGTAATGTGAATAAGTAAATGGCCGAACCAGGTTATGTTCAATCAGCCAACTAAATTTTAAATATCTTTCAATTCTTCCACGCAAGCCAATTTGATAGCCATATTTATTATCTCTATATCCCGGATTTGTGATTTCTCTTATAAAAAATTCATCCAAGACCACTTGGGAATAAAGCTGTGTGTTTTTTAGTAAAATAAAATTTAATCCTAAACCTAATAAAGAATTATCAACGGAAGCCTGGGCATATTCAATAGGCCGCATAAAAACAACAGGGTTCAAATAATTTATGTTAAGTCCATTGAACAAAACTGAATCATTACCACGCCACACAACAGTTTCAAAAAGATTAAGATTAACGGATGGGGTAATATTCCAGCTAATATAATGAATGGAAGTAAATTTGGGCTTAAATAATAACTGATTATTTTTATTATAATAAATATCCCGCATCCTC
This sequence comes from Bacteroidales bacterium, assembly GCA_050303935.1. Lineage (GTDB taxonomy): Bacteria > Bacteroidota > Bacteroidia > Bacteroidales > JBNLCS01 > JBNLCS01. The sequence continues at coordinate 1,611 of JBNLCS010000091.1, read as the reverse complement.
GTAGTTAGGCTTAAATATTTTAGATGCCATATTTTTAAGCTTGCTGATAAATAGGAATAAGCTCCTGAATTATCTGATAAAAAAAGCGATCTATATCCATTGCCTAAAAAATGTTTATCATGGCCTAACTCCAACTGCAAAAATTTATATGGAGAAAAAGATATATTCCCATACAAGTTAAACCAACTGTAAAAGTCATTTTTATTATAAAATAAATTGTGGTTATGAGGAATTATTCCGTTAGAATCTATTTCTTCCGAAATAAAAGAAGGAAAAAATGATAACTGATGTACAATTGAAATTACACCCGATATTTTTCGGTTATTTAAAAAAGATACTATTCCTCCTTCCCTGCCCTGAAAATTAATTTTCTTAAATGGATCTAAATAGAATTGGACATCTGCGAGTGGCTTTATACTGTATAAACTACAAGAATCTGCATGTGATTCTTCAAAAAGGCTAACGATTGAGGAATGGTTCTTAAAATTTCCGTCGTATGAAGTATTAAAGTCTCTTTGTAAAAAATTAATTGATTGTCCGTTTTGAGAGTTTACCGGATTACAATAGAAAAGAAAAAATACAAGAAATACAATCCTATTAAACATTTTCAGGATACTTTCACCTTTTCTGCATACTCTTCTTCCACTTTTTTGTTTGGACCTTCATTACCCATATATCGGTCAGATTGATCTTCGAGCAATAATTTAAATGTATTAAAATACGTTTTTGGAAAAACAACAGGTCGTTCGTATTTCTGTTTTTGTAGTTTCAATAAAAATACCGGTACTAATGAAAGAAAAATAGCACTGATTGATAATAAAGAAAGCAGCCCTATAATGCCAAGATTCTTGCAAGTAAACGCTATGAATATAAAATAGAGATTTGCTAAAATTATTATTAATGTAGCTTTCAGATGTGAATACCCTAACTGAAGCAATCGGTGATGCACATGGTTATTATCAGCCTTAAAAGGAGATTTTCCTTTGAATAACCTGATAATAAAAACCCTGATGGTATCGAATAATGGAATCATTAATATCCCTATTGAAATGGATGGGGCTGCTGAAATTTGTTGTGAGCTTGCAGGTAAGATGTTGAATTCATTATATTTAACAGCAAAAACTGCAAGTATAAGCCCTAAAATTAAAGAGCCTGTATCGCCCATAAATATTTTATTCTTTTTACCAAAAACATTAAACCCAAAAAATGCAACAAGAGAACCCAAAAGTGCCGCAATGAAAACAACATATTGATAATGTCCTGTTTTATAAAAATAGATTCCGAAAGTAATTGATGCAACAATACCTACGCCTGATGCAAGACCGTCAATTCCATCAATAAGGTTCATGCCATTTAAAATCACAACTGTTACAAAAAGTGTGATAACCAAACTTACCGCGTAAGGTAACTCATGTATACCGGCAAATCCATGTAAATTAGTAATCCTTATATCTCCTAACACAGCTAATATAATAGCAGCAAGCATCTGTATAATTAATTTTTTATCAGGTGCAATAACAAGAATATCGTCTTTTAAACCAACAAAAAAGATTAAAATTACAGCAGCTAATACATATTTTATATCCGTGTTACTTCTAAAGTCGGCCCACA
>JBNLCS010000090.1:0-7292 GCA_050303935.1 Bacteroidales bacterium | reverse complement strand
GTTTTCCATAAAAGCCCTGGTATCCTCTGGCAGGTTTTCCCCGCTATTTTTGGTATTATTTAATTTGCTTTCCAGCCATGACTGATCGTTTAAAGTATTTTGATCATCGTGGATCCCATTTTCAGTTTTTGCCTGAAGACGAGATTCTTCATTATCTTCCTCTTTGCGCATTAATTTGGTTTGAATTTGTTCTTCTTCATCATCCTTTTGTTTCAGGATCATCTTTGGTTGTACTGTTTGTTCTTTTATATCTATTTTAGTTTGTATGGAGAATTCTTCATCTTCATCATTTTGTTTTTGCACAACGGGGGATATATCTGATGACAACGATTTTGTTTGCAGTTCTTTTTCATTATCAGGCATGCGCATTACCTGATTGGCAATATTGTCTGCTTCTTTTTCATAAGGATCGTTTTGCTTACCAATGTTAAGTTTTGGTTGAATATTCGCTGCTGATGAACGGGAAAGATCCTGTTTATTTCCATTTTCAACTGAGTTACCTAGCAAGGTATCTTGGTTATTTTTATTATTAAATTTACGTGTATTCTTTTGATTACGATCAAACATATTCATAATATCTTAAGTTTATATATTTACATAAATATTACTCAAAATTTAAGGTTTCCGGTAGCTCGGGGCGATGTTCACCTTGTGCATCCGGGTCATCAAATGCTTCCTGTAACGCGGGGTCTTGTAAAATACGTTCCGCCCAACGCCTCCACCATGCTGAAATTGAATTATGTTCCCTGTAAGGAATAGCTATCAGGTTATCTGGGGCATTCGTACCACCCCATCTTAATTCAATTATATGGTGTACTTCCCACGCGTTTCCAAGATCATCAGCCGGCCAGAATCTTTGCTGGCCATCTTCATCAAAAAACACAAGGCCCCTTTCCCTGAGTTCTGGCATAGAATATCTTTCAATGGTCCTTCGAACAGCTTCATTAAAATGTGCACGTGCATCAGAACTCATAACCGACAACCTATCAATAAACAACCTTCGTAAAACACTAGTGGATGGTCTGTCAGACGATTGACGTAAAGGTAGCGTATCACCTACCTGTATTGGTGTTTCGAATGTAACATCGGATGGATAATCTTCAACCATTTCCCTGGTAACAGTAACATCAACAATACCATGTTCAGAACTTCCCCTTCTACGACTGGCACGGCGTGCCCAACCTTCGGGCAACAAACTATCCAACAGGCCGCGTGCCTCACCCCTTGTACGGTATGCCCATTCTTCCGGGGTAACATCGACACGGTGCGGGTCTTGGTCCTTGTATCTTTCATATAATTCATTCAGCCTGGCGCCATGGGTTCCTTCAAACCCATCAGGCCCTATAAGATCGGCAGGTGTTTGATGAGTAACTTCAGGAGCAGAAGAAGTACCTCCCTCTGGCACAGGAGTGGTAGGTACAATATCCTGGGGTTGTTCAGGAGTGGGGTCAGCTTCATCCGGGGATCCTTCCTCAACATCAGGCTGGGGTTCAATTTGTCCCCTCAGATGATTTCTTGTTTCAGTCATAGTATCAATCAAATCCCTTGCCGTACCTTGTGCATCTAAATTATCCTGATTATCCATAAGTTCACGGTGCACATCCCTGGCCTGATGGATATAATCTTCGATGGCCTCTGCAAGTCGGGGATTATTTGATTCAATAGCACGTTGCCTCAAGCTTTCAAATTGACGTAACAAACCTTCCAATCTAATTGTTAAAGACCTGACTTCAGATGAAACATGCCCATGTTCACGTGCCGCCTGCCCCCTGGCTAGGGTTTCTTCAATACTTTCATGTAACGATGGTTCAGGCGCTTGTCCGGACGTTTCAGCATCTGGTGCGGGTTGTCCTGCTTCTGCATCGGGTACAGGGGCAGGCGTTTCAACATCCGGTACAGGATGTCCTGCTTCTGCATCGGGTACAGGGGCAGGCGTTTCAACATCCGGCGCATGCAGCCCAGGTTCAGCATCAGGCGCATGTGTGGGAGCATCAACATCTGCCGGCCTTGGGGCCCCTCTTTCATAGGCTAAATCCATGGCATCTTGTCCAACCATCATACCTAACTGGTATAAAGCACTTCCAAACGCCGCAAGTATCCTGGCTCGTTTTGCCCCTTCAGAAAGATTGGTATCATTAGAAACCTGCTCTATCTCCTCCCATAAAGTGGCTGTAATTATTATTCCCTGTAAAGCATTCGGACCAAAACCTAGAACAATCCTTCCAATTCTTCCTGGAATTCTTACAATGCGCAATGCTGCCCCAACCTGTACACCGGCACCCAAAATTGCTACAATATCGGTTATCATGGCCAAGTCAAGCCGATAGGTTTCATTTTCAATTCTTCTTATTAATCTGTAAGCGGAAGGAATAGCGCCAACAATACCAATAGGCACTAAAAATGCCAAAGAAGCGCCTCCTGTAAAAGGAGCAGCCGCTACTAATGCAAGTTCGGCAATAGAAACCACATTTTCAATTCCTTCCGTAATGATGGCACCCGGGCTGGCAGTGACAGGTTTAACATAGCGATGATTATTCCATTCAACAGCAACATAACCTCGCTGGCCATAAGACATTTCTCTTAATAATTTAACTACTCCTAATACAATTGCAGGGGTGTTTTCTTCATCTGTTTCGTCATCACCTATTGAAGTATCTTCACTATCCGGTGTTGTCAGGTCAGAAATAATATATTCATTATCTTCTTCGTTATGCACATATTCCAAATTTAATGGAATTGTAGCCCCTTCATCCCCAATAAAATAAGCACGTAAACGCAGTGGATTTGAAAGCCCCCGCCTGCCTCGTACGGTCAGGATGCTAGAATAGCGATCGAGCCCTTGCTTTAACGGACGGTAATAAGTCCTGTCATCCCTACTGGCATCGCTTCGTTCTTCAATTATTTGACCGGCCAGTGTAACAAGTGCTTCGGTATATGCGTTGTTTGAAGATAACGCTGTTTCAATTGTTTGTAATCTTGTATTTAACTGTTCCGTCAATTGTTCCTCCGGCAAGTGCTCAATTCTTAATTTCTCTCTTTCAAAAACTGCTCTTACTATAGCATCACGCCGTAACACAATTTCTGCTCCAAGGTCATTTCCTATAAGTATTTGTAACTCGTGCAATTCCTGTTGAAGTTCACTTCTTTCTTCTTCTGACAGGTCTTCAGACCCCCCAAGCCTTTCTCTAATAGCATCTATTCTGCGATGCTGGCTCATGACCTGTGATTGCGAATTATATAAATAATGAGAAGCTAAACGTTCCGGATCTTGCACGTAAACAGGATACGGGTAAATAGCAGAACTGGGAACCCTCACTACTGCCTCATCACCTTCGGGTTGGTATCCCGCCAGGCAAGACACGAAGTATAAACCCGGCCTGCTAAATACAAATGTTTCTTCATGCCTGGGTTGGTTTATTTCCCTCCAAACGGAAGATATTACAGCCCCAAGTGAGCGTAAAAGGGCATTTATTTCAACCAATGGCCTTGTAGTAATAGAGAAAATCCCTAATTCATCTTCCATGGTTTCTATATCCTGTTCACGATAACGTGCCGCCCGGTTCATTCGTTCAATAATTTCTGTTCCCAGCGATGGCTCAAGTGTTTCTCCTTCTGCCTGGTCTATTGCCTCAGGATTTTCCAGTGAAAGAATAGTATCAAGGGGAAGATATGCCATTTGCCATTGGTAGTCATACCTGAATACTACGGCCGCCGAGTCGGAGATATTTCGTGTAACCAAATCCATACTGAAATCATAATTTGCCCCCCTTACAGCCAATGACACCGGCAGAGTACTGCTAAACCCGGGTAAGGGTAATAGCGGGGGATAGCTGGTAATGGTTGCCGCCATTGGGGGGACATTATAGGGCGATGGGCTGTCAAAAAGTACTTCTTCTCCTTCCCTTAGAGAAGCTTGTGGTATCGCAATATTTACAAAACGACGGATTATTTCTATTCTCGCAGCATGTTCTTGTGAAGCACGTCTGGCATATTCCGGTTGGGTATAACAGAAAGACAAAAATCGGGCAGCCAGCATCTCATCCCGGATGGTATCAGGCAAGCCAAAGTCAACTTCTCTCCAGATAAGCCTGTAAAAATTACTGGTTGTATCCAATGATCCAATAATTAGGTCTTGTCTGATAGCTTCCAGTACATCTACTGAAACCGATAATGCTGAAACGGTACGTTCATATACATCTGGCCTATCGGATTGATTGGCATAAACAGTTGTTTCATAGGTGCTATTGGCCCGCTCCATATCTTCCCGGTACTCGGTAAGCAAACTTTGGTGCCTGGCCATTAATCGCTGAAAAATGAACAATGTTAACCACGATGGAAAATATTCACGTAAAACACTATATAAATCAACTGAAGAATTGCCCTGCCTCATAATATGTAATTCCCTTTCGCTAATACCTGAAACACGATAATTATTAGACTGCAACCATTCAATAAGTTCGGACATAATGGGGGTTTCAATACTTATACTTCGTATAACTGTTTCAGTTTCATCAGTAGGCCGTAAATCAGGATCAGACCAGCGCCCCCAGTGTGCGCCTATTTGTGGTATTCTATTTTCAAGACCTTCCTCGTATTGATCTTCAATTAAAGTTTTTAGAATTATAGCATAACCTTGTTGCCTATAGGTTAAATGAAGGGTTGTAACACTTTCGGGAGGTAAAAATGTAACATTTGTGAGATTTGCACGAATTTCGGCACGCGGAGGTACCCAACCATCCGGTAATCGTTGGATAACAGGACTTAATTCCGTGTTTTGTTGAACAACATGGGTTAATTCATGTGCAAGCAATTGTTTACCATCTTTGGTGTGTGGATTATAATTTCCTTTTTTAAAATAAATATTATTGCCTGTTGTAAATGCCTTTGCCTGCAACCTGGTACTTAGTTCATCTGCTGTTGTATTGTTATGAACTTTTACACGGGAAAAATCCATTTGAAACCTGTTTTCCATATATTCCCTGGTATCGCTGGAAATATCTTCTCCACCTCCCTGGCTTCCTTCAATTTTACGCTGTAACCATGTAGTTTCGGAAACCCCTTTTTCCATAGAACTCTCTTTTGCAAAACTCAAAGGCTTTAACTGAATATTTTGATTAAGGGTAAACTCATCATCATCATCATCATCATCTTTTTTTTTTTGAACCAAGGGCGTTACAACCGGTTTAACCGGTTTTGGTAATACATTATTATCAACTGGTGGATCATTTGATTTTACCACCTGTTCTGCAATACTGTTTGCTTCCTTTTCATAATGTTCATCCTTTTGTATCCCTTGCTTGCTTTCCTGAACATTCGCGGCAACAGAATTATTCGCTTTAGAAGAGACCGGGGTTATATTTTTTATTGTATTTTTTGACATAAATACTAATAATTTTTTAAGAAAAATTTTTCATCGTTCATGATTTATTCCGGTTATCTATTCCTCAGGATTTACTGTTTGCAGAATGCCCGTGCTATAATTGCCTTTTACCATAAACAAACATTTTAACTATGTTTTATTCAGATATTCAATGCAAAATATCTTCGCCTTTACTATTAAATACCTGAATTATTTCATTATTGTCGACCACAACCAAAAAACCCGGGGGTAATGCCAACAGTTGCATCAATATAGGCCTCTTTTGAAGAAGCTGATACGAATAAATGGTATCGTATTCTTCTTTTATTGTATCATCAATTTCTGCAATATACCATCCTGAATCACCTTCATCTTTAATTTCAGAACGTTCCAGGTAAATTCGTCCCCTTTCCAGGCAATCTTTTATCGTTATTATTTTATCACTATATTTAATATCCACTCCTTCAACTTTCAGATGGTTTAAAAAGCTTGCCTGCTGTGCAGCAATTTCAAGTGTTATATCAACTTGTGGTAAGTAATCTTTAAAAGGGTTTCCAATAAAATCAGGTTCATGTAAGATTAGTTTACCTGATTTTTCAATTACTACAAGTCTTGACCATCCAAAAAATATACTGGTACCATTCTCAATTTTCGGCCCCTTATTATTTAATTCGATCACTTTGTTTAACAGGCTTCCTACCTGGACCTCATATTTTTCAGAACAATACGCTATAATTTCAAATTTTCCCGCTTTACGTTTGTATTCCATAATATTATTTCTTTTGATTAACAGGGTCAAGTTGTTTAATTTTTGCTTCAATTTTAGCCCGTAAAGAATTTTCCAAATCAATAAAATGGTCCCTTTTTTGTTTTGGTATTTCACCAAAATCAGGATGGACAAAGCCAGGCCAGTCTTTAAAACTGGCATCATTTTTCGAGCTGTTCACCCTGCCATCAAGGGCCATAAAGTTTTCGTCCATCCGCAAAATTTCAACCTGGTCTTTGGGGTGTAACCGGCTAAAACCTTCCATTTTTGTTATCTCGTGCATTGAAACAATATGGTCAGCGTTTGGCGTGCCTTCAATATCAGTATCATATATGGCATCTTTTTTTGCACTTTGAATTTCTTTCTTCTTCTCAGATCTAGGTTTTGCCCTTTTTCTGAGCCATTCATATTTTTCAGGGGTTATGCCTTTAGCTGCCCTTTCTTCTGCTTCAAGGGCAATTTTTCTCCTCTGGGTTTTTGCTTCATATACCCTCAAATTTTCATAGTCTTTTTTCAACCCAATCATTTCAGCAGTCTCCCTTCTCCGCAAATCCTGGATATCGTAATCCAATTTATTAATTTGTTTCGTGTTTTCTTTTGATTGCCGTATAATATCCTGTTCATTTCCAAAAAATACTTTTCTGCGCAATTCATCCCTTCTTATTCTCTTCTTATCAATTCTTTTTCTAAATCCATTTATTTTATCAACCTTCTTCTGGATAATCTCTCTAAATGGTCCTTCTTCTATCTTTGCTTCATCCAATAATCGTTGTAGTTTCGATTGCCTGGCTTTTGATGCATTATGTTTAATTTTTTCCAGGTCGTCATGCATCATTTTTAATAATTGTTCGGCTTCATCAACTTCTCTTTTGGCCTTTTCTTTAGCTTTTTTTCCTTTAGCTTTTTTTAAGGCTTCCTTTTTAATTTTTAATTTAGCATCGAATTCTTCATAATGTTTTTTTAATAGTTCTACTTGTTCTTCTGCTTTTTTAATCGCTAACGCTTCTTGTTCTTCAGGACTTAAAACTTTCTTTTTAACCTCCGGGGCCTCTGTTTGTTTACGCACCTGGTCCGGTGATTCTTTAGGTGTTTTCTTCACTTCCTAGTCACTATTGAATCCTTCTATTGGGCTTCAAGGCACGAGTAGCAAAGAACAGTTTTAAAGTG
>JBNLCS010000089.1:0-4271 GCA_050303935.1 Bacteroidales bacterium | reverse complement strand
CAAAAGCCAAACAACAAATATGCTTATGGCAATCTGAATAAATGTTCCAAACACAGACACCCTCCAATTTGTAATTAAATTTGGAAGGTGAATTTCCATACCAATAAAAAATAACAATAAAACAAGCCCCAGTGAACCCAGGTTTGTGATAAGACTTTCATCTGTTAGAACTGCAAAACCGTTTGGGCCAACCAATATTCCAACAACTATGTAAGTTACCATTGATGGCTGCTTAAATATCCGTAGCACAAAGCCTACAGTAATGATCACCATAGAAAGGATTACAAATTTGGATAGAACTGGGTCAATATTAATTGCTGCTATCATTCTTTTTAATGCTAAGGTTGTTTTGCATAGTTGTATTGAAATGTTCACGTATTTATGGTGTACGTTCCATTTAGTAATTAAAGTTACAGGATTAAGCTCGAATAAAATATTAAATGTGTGAATGATGTAAATTAAACTACCAATTGTATAACAAGTTGCAGTATTTCTTGCCATACCTTTATTTGATTAATAATAAGCAGATGTACAATTCTGAATTAGAAAAATCAACATCACATATATTAACAGAAATAATTGAGTATGTTCCAAATTCCGTGGTTACAAAGACTATAATAAGAAAAACCACAGGAAATGTAAGTATAATTGCTATGGACAGGGGTGAAGCAATTGTGGAAAAAATATCTCCGTTTGATACCTTCATTCAGATTATTGAAGGTACTGCTGAAATTGTAATTGATAAAAAATCAAATATCCTCAAAACAGGTGAGGGTATAATAATTCCTGCGCATACATCCAATAAAGTAAAAGCATGTGAACGGTTTAAAATGATTTCAACGATAATAAAAAGTGGCTATGAAGCACTTTCTGTTTGAATTAAATAGTTACACAATGAAATATTTGTTAAGGATGAATAATGTAGAATATGTATTAAGAATTTAACACCAATTAAAACATGATGGAAGAAGTTGACCATATTATTATTCATACAGAAAATGCGAGATTATATAAACTTAAAAAACTATATGAGTTAAAGGAAAAGGAATGGATTGCCGGGAATAAAAAACTGTTAGCAATTATAGGCCATGATATAAAAACCCCGATGAGTTCAATCATTGGATTTTTGAGCCTTTTAAAAGAAGGGGTTCATAAGTGGGACAAAAGTAAGATTGAAGAAAACATCGATATAGCATTGATTTCTGCATCAAGGACTTATTCATTACTTGATAATCTTTTACAATGGGCAATTACCGAAAACACTATTAAATCGTTTCAACCAGAATTTATTGATTTTAACGAAATATTAAATGAAGAAACAGAAAACATTGAATTATTTGCATCACAGAAACAAATCAATGTTAATTCTCTTGTTCTTCCAAATGAAAAGGTATTTGCAGATAAAAATATGGTCAAAAGCATTTTACGTAATTTGCTTAGTAATGCAATTAAATTTTCGTTTGAGTATGGGAAGATTGATATAAATGCTAAAAGAAAGAATGATTTTCTTGAAATTACAATCAAAGATTACGGAGTTGGAATGAATAGTGAAATAGTAAATACAATTTTTAATTCTAATAACCATACTTCAACATTAGGTACGGGCAATGAACCCGGGACAGGGTTTGGTTTATTGCTTTGCAAAGAATTTATAGATATTCACAGAGGTAAAATATGGATAATAAGTAAACCGGGGGAAGGAAGTGAATTTAAATTTACATTACCCATATCCCTTCAGTAAGAGAAATTTTAATTTTTAATAATTGATTTAAAACAAATAATATGTCAAAAGAAAAAGGAAGTAGAAAGAATACAAAAAAAGCTCCAGAAAAAAACCTGAAAGAAAAAAGGGCAGCCAAAGAAGCCAAACGTGAAGAAAAAAACAAAAAGAACGAATTATAAGGAACAAAATCAAACATTTTATGGTGATATCCATTCAAGACAATGTTCTTGAATGGATACGGTATTTATTTAAAATAGAATAAAAAAATGAAAATTGCTTTTATTGGCACGTACCCTCCAAGGGAATGCGGTATAGGTACATTTACCAATAACCTGTTTAATTCAGTTGTCATCAATAATAAAAAAACAGGGTCCCTAAATGATGGATTTATTGTGGCATTAAACGATTTCACCAACATTTATGAATACCCGGAAGAGGTAAAACTAACAATAAGGCAGGAACATCAGGAGGATTATTTGCAGGCCGCAAAATATATCAATCTCAGTGGAGCAGACCTTTGCGTACTAGAACACGAGTTCGGTATATTTGGAGGACAAAACGGAGTGTATATACTGCCTTTATTAAACCGATTGGAAGTTCCGTTAATTGTTACACTGCACACCATACTTAAATCACCCTCCTATAATGAAAAGGCTGTTTTGCAGGAAATTTGTAAAATGGCAAGCAAAATAGTTGTAATGAGCCATAAGGCGATTGAATTTTTGGTTAGTATTTATGATGTTCCACAAGAAAAAATCGCGTTTATAGAACATGGTGTCCCCGATCTACAATTCGACTCCGATAAATCAAGAAAAGAATTTAAGCTTGAAAACAAAAAAGTACTCATGACCTTTGGTTTTATTGGCCGCAATAAAGGAATTGAAACGGTGATAAAAGCGTTGCCGAATGTTATTAAAAAACACCCCAATGTAATTTATATGATTTTGGGTAAAACCCATCCCAATGTAATCAGGCACTCAGGTGAAGAATACCGTATTTTTTTAATGCGTTTGGTTAAAAGCCTTCAATTGGAAAAACATGTTATTTTTTTAAATGAATTTGTTAATGTTAAAGACCTGTTTAAGTATTTATCCGCTACCGACATATATATTACCCCTTATTTAAACGAAGCTCAAATTACCAGCGGCACACTTTCGTACGCTGTTGGTGTAGGGTCAGCTATAATTTCAACACCTTATTGGCATGCTACGGAACTATTGGCTGATGGCCGGGGAAGACTCTATAACTTCAATGATTCGATTGAATTAACTTCAATTTTAACAGAACTCTTTGATAACCCTGATCAGCTTAAAATAATTAAAAGCAAAACTAAAGCGTATGGCAGGAAAATAACATGGCCAAAAACCGGGGAAAAGTATCTTGCTATTGCCGAGCAGGTTATTTCGAAGGGTGTAGCTGATACTGTAAAAAAAGACACCACCTTTGATTTACTCATCCTTCCGCCGTTTTCTCTTGTACATATCAACAGGCTAACCGATGATACAGGGATTATCCAACATGCAAAGTTTGGCATTCCAAATTTAAAAGAAGGTTATTGCCTTGATGATAATTCACGTGCTTTACTAATGGTGTTGATGGCTTACCGGCAAATGAAGGATATCCGCGCGCTCGAATTATTGCCCGTTTATTTGAGCTATATGCATTATATGCAAAACAGAGATGGCACCTTCAGGAATTTTTTAAGTTTTAGCAGAAATTACATGGATGAAGTTGGTTCTGAAGATTCGTTTGGAAGAACAATATGGGCATTAGGATATTTACTGGGAAACGCACCCAACGATGCTTATTATCAAACAGGTAAGGAAGTTTTTTTTAATGCAGCCCCTAATTTTGAAAACTTAAAATCTATACGCAGCATCGCAAATACAATGATTGGAGTTTGTCATTATCTCAAAACAAACCCAAGTGATGATTCAATGACAGAAAGGCTCAGGAACATGGCCCATAACCTGATTAAACATTATGAAAAAAATGAATCTGATGATTGGCATTGGTTTGAATCGCTGCTTGCTTATGATAATGGAATTTTACCTTTGGCCCTTTTACATTCTGCCGAAATTCTAAACGAAGATAAAGTATTGGAGGTAGCAGTAAACTCTATGCAGTTTCTTGCAAAGCATACACTTAACGAAAATTATCTGTCAATAATAGGTAACGAAAATTGGTATATAAAGGATGGTGAGCGTTCTGTATTTGCTCAACAACCCATAGATGCCATGGCCATGGTTTTAATGTATCACCAGGCTTTTCGTGTAACTAAAGACAAAGAATACCTAAACAAATTATACGCTTCGTTTTTGTGGTTTTTGGGTGAAAATGATCTTCGAATGAGTTTATATGATTTTGAAACCAAAGGTTGCTGCGATGGTTTTGAAAGTTATGGGGTGAACCGTAACCAGGGAGCGGAAAGCTCACTGGCCTACCTGATCTCCCACCTCACGGTGCTACAGGCTTATGAGGAGTTTTACCAAACGGAAGAATGAAAGTAGCTATTCTTTCCCCAATCTCCTGGCGGACACCACCAAGG
>JBNLCS010000088.1:0-5780 GCA_050303935.1 Bacteroidales bacterium | reverse complement strand
GGTATTTGTTTCCGGCCAACCAGGAAACAGCACGAAAGTAGTACAGGGCACTATTTCATCTGATACTGACGGTGAAACTCTCGTAGGTGCTACAGTAGTTGAAGTGAACAGTGAACAAAGAATAATATCTTCTACCATTACTGATTTTAACGGACATTATGTTTTAAAAATTAAAAGCCCCGATAATTTGTTAGAAGTAAGCTTTATTGGTTTTAAAAAACAAACCAAAAAAATCGGGGACCAAACCGTAATTGATTTCAAGCTTGAACCAAGCCAGCAGAAAATAGATGAAGTAGTTGTTAAAGCAGATAAGATCCATAGCGATGGTACCCTTGCAATTCCAAAACGTGAAATTTCAACAGCCGTACAAACAATTGATGCTAAAGCTTTTGAAGGATTGCAGGTTACATCAATTGACGATGCTTTGCAAGGCAGGATAGCCGGGTTTGACATTGTTGCCAATTCCGGTGACCCGGGGGCAGGAACGTCAATGAGGATCAGGGGGACTACTTCAATTAATGCGAATAGTGAGCCTTTGATCGTGGTGAATGGAATACCCTATGAAGTACAAATTGACCCAAATTTTGATTTTGCCAATGCCAACCAGGAACAATATGCCAATATGTTAAGCATAAACCCTGACGACATTGAGGAAATAACCGTTCTAAAAGATGCTTCTTCTACTGCCGTTTGGGGTTCAAAAGGGGCAAACGGTGTATTGGTAATTAAGACGAAAAAAGGGGCAAAAGGGAAAACCAGGGTGCAATATTCATATCGTTTAACTGGCGCTGTTCAACCGGAAGGCTTGAAAATGTTAAACGGTGATGATTACACCATGTTAATGAAACAAGCCTATTTTAACCCCCGGCAGGATGAGGAAGCAGCCAATGTAAGGGAGTTTTTGTACGATCCTTCATTTTCTGAATACGAAAACTTCAACAATAATACTAACTGGTTTGATGAAGTAACCCAAACCGGCCTCAAACACGACCATTACCTTACCCTTTCCGGAGGTGGTGACAGGGCAAGGTTCCGGGTTTCGGGAGGGTACCTGAACCAAACAGGGACCATTATTGGGCAGCGTCTTGACAGGATCTCAGCCCGGGCGTACCTTGATTATTTTGTTTCTGAAAGAATTATGTTTATTTCCGAATTACAATTCACGTATTCCGATAATGACAGAAACTGGAGGGGAGAAAACACAGAGCTTAATAAACTGGGTATACTGGATATTGCTTACCGGAAAATGCCTAACGTAAGTGTTTACCAGCAAGACTTGGAAGGCAACAATACGGATGTATATTACAACATCTTGCCCTCATCGGGTTTACACAGTGACCAGCGTAACCTCAAAAACCCGGTAGCCCTGGCAAATCTGGCAACCAATAACTTAAAAAATTACAGGATACTTCCTACATTCAGGCTGCAATACGACTTATTGGATCCCGAAGTAAATATGCTGCGTTATAACATGTATGTTTCATTTGATGTGAACAATGATAAAATAACAAGGTTTTTACCGCACGATGTAACCAATTATTCATGGAACAACCATGAAGTTAACCTTGCTGAAAGTACCGATGGTGAAAGTGTTACAGTTATGGTTGACAATAATGTTACCTGGCAGCCAAAATTAATAAATAATAACCATAGCTTGCTTTTATATGCTTCATATCAAATGCGTAGCGGAAACAACTCAAGCATGGGAATTGCAACAACCAACCTCCCCTCAGGGGAAATTATTGAATCTTCAACCAGCGGTTATTTAAGCGGGATATCATCCAGCAGGTACTTTTACCGTTCAAATGCAGTACTTGCCAGGGGGCACTATACATTTAAAAACCGGTATATTTTAGGTTTTACCTTCCGCCGCGATGGTAGTACAAAATTTGGAAATGATAACAAATACGGAAATTTTCCGGGGGTTTCGGCAAAATGGATCATTTCAGATGAACCATTTATGCAATTTACCAACGGATGGCTGAGTATGCTTGCTTTTCGTCCCAGTTGGGGTATCAGTGGTAACCAGCCCGATCATGAATATTTACATTTCAGCAGGTATTCCCCGTATAACAGCTATATTGACATGGCTGCAACCCGGCCAACAACATTAAGGTTGTCAGGACTAAAATGGGAAAAAACTACCTCGTTAAACTATGGCGTGGACATCGGTTTTTTTAGCAACCGTGTTAATTTTGACCTTAATTATTATATTAAACGTACAGAAGATTTACTATTTGAAAGGTTAAGGATACCCAGTACATCAGGATACGGCGAAGTACCCGTTCAAAATGTCGGAATTATGGATAATGAAGGGTGGGAATTAAACTTTTATACTTCAAATGCTATTGAAACAAACAATATGAAGATTGATTTTAACTTTAACCTGTCAAACTACATAAATACCATTGTTGAATTACGGGACGATGTACTTGCAATATATAATGCTGACTTTAACTACAATAATGGCGATTATTTATCACGTATTCAGGAAGGCAACCCATACGGGTCAATTTACGGGTTTAAATACAAAGGTGTATATCAATACAACAATTATATTGAAGGTGAACAAGAAAACGCACCAGTGGCCAGGGATGAAAACGGGAACATTTTCACGGATGAATACGGTGACCCTTTACCCATGTATTTTGCTTATGGAAAAAGTAATGCATATGAATTTAAAGGGGGGGATGCTATATACGAAGACATAAACCACGATGGAAATATTGATGAATTAGATATTGTATACCTGGGCAACTCAAACCCCAAAATAAACGGAGGTTTTGGTTCATCGTTCAGGTATAAAAATTTTGGGTTTAACACATTCTTTAATTTCCGGTATGGAAACAAAATAGTTAATAAAGCACGCATGTATGCTGAAAACATGTATACCAATAACAATCAAAGTGTATCCGTAAACTGGCGCTGGCGAAAAGACGGTGATGATACAAATATGCCAAGGGCATTGTACAACTATGGTTATAATTGGCTTGGAAGTGACAGGTATGTGGAAGACGGTTCCTTCTTACGGTTTAAATATTTATCGTTTAATTATTCAATACCAAAATCCAAATTGCAAAAGTATTTTCTTGAACAGGTAAGTTTTTATCTGACCATTAATAATTTATATGTATGGACGAAATATACAGGCGTTGACCCTGAAGTTGGGTACGGCTCTTTTGGGGTAAGTGAGGACAGGTCCAGCACACCACGTTCAAAAGATGGCACACTTGGTATTTCCATAACATTTTAAAAAATGAAAATGAAAAAAATTTACATCATAGTATTAGCAATAGCCATTATGTCTGTTACATTTTCATGTACCGAATGGCTAGATATACGTCCGGAAAGCGAAATTGTGCTTGATGATTTCTGGCAAAACGAAGGACATGTGAACCAGGTGCTTGCTGCTTGTTACAGGTCACTTACAGAATATGACGTTTTAAGCAAAATGTTAATATGGGGCGAATTAAGGTCTGATAATGTTACGTTTGGTAACGATTTGCCCACTGATATGTATAAGATATTGAATGTAGATATTTCCCCATCAAACAGATATTGCCATTGGGGTTCATTTTATACAGTTATTAACTATTGTAACAATTTTCTAAACTATGCCCCCGGGGTTTTAGACCTTGACCCTAATTTTAACGAGGAAGAATTGAAAACAATGGAAGCCGAGGTCCTTACTATCAGGGCCCTGGTCTATTTTTACCTGGTCAGGTCATTTGGAAAAGTCCCATGGATTGATAACCCAAGTATTGACGATCTGCAGAACTATAGAATTCCGGCATCAGACGAGGAGTTTATTTTAAATAAATTGATTACAGACTTAGAACAAGCAAAACAATTGGCTAAGGATAAATATGAAAAGATTGAATATTCGAAAGGAAGGATTACAAAAAACGCTGTACGGGCTTTATTGGCTGACATTTATCTTTGGACACAAAATTATGGCAAGTGTATAAACATGTGCGATGAAATACTTAATGACAAAAAAGGGGAAAAACTTAGCTTGGTTGATGGTGAGAATGTGATCAGTGATGTTTTTTATAAAGGGAACTCTGAAGAAAGCATTTTTGAACTGCAATATAAAGACCCTGACCTGGTTAACTATGTAGTGAGGGATTTTTTCGGACATTATGGTGATGAAAAAGGCCAGTGGAGTTTTCCAGCGGTATTGGTTACTGGTGAGGCAAGTCCCTTTAGGTATAGTGTAGGAAACGAAAGAGAAAGCAACTATGATTTGAGAAAAATTGATTTTTTAAATAAGGAACAAGGGGGCGACAAATATTACGTGTTTAAGTATGCCGGATACTCGCGTATAGAAATCACATCTACAAAGTACGATTATATCTATCGTAATTTAACTGCAAACTGGATTGTATACCGTTTATCAGAGATCATGTTATTTAAAGCAGAAGCCCTTATACAGCTTGATGAATCCCCTGATATGGCATTGCAATTGATAAACAAAGTTTATTTACGTTCAAATCCAAAATTAAACGGGGTAGGCTTAAAATCTGAAAATTATAATACAAAATTGGATATGGAGAACCTGCTTTACAGGGAACGTCAACGTGAATTAATGTTTGAAGGGAAAAGATGGTTTGATTTAATGCGCCTTGCGCGTAGAGAAGGCTCTCCGTCACCTTTACTCAATTATGTAATTAAAAAATTTGCAGGAACCGGCAATATTCAACTTACAAAAATGTCAGTAATGGATGCTTTATATATGCCCGTGCATACCGATGAGCTAAAGGCTAATCCGGAACTTGAACAAAATCCTTATTATGAAATTATTGGTGAAGAATGAAAACATGCAAACTTTTTCGAAATACGGAAATGAATTTAAAAGACAAAACATGGACAATCGCCATCCATAATAAGGGGATAAGAAAATTTGAAAACAAGAAAATTTAATTAAATGGAAAAATATTATAATAACAAAACCGGTACAAAAAGAGGTTATGAAATAAGCAGTGCATTGGTTGGCTATAATATAATTTCAACTGTAATTGTAATTTTATTGTTAATGTCCTCGTGCGAAATAGAAGATGTTGGGGATGCTTATTACACATTTCAAGGTGAAACAGTAGGGGATTACATCACAAACCGCCCTGAACTATACTCTGAATTTAATGCAATTCTTGAGAAAAGTGAGGTAATAGGCCTTTTAAAAGCTTATGGTAAATACTCACTATTTTTACCTGATAACGAAGCTATGTATGCATTTTATGAATCAAAAGGAAAAAAATCATATACCGATTTTACAACGGATACACTCAAAAAAATTGTATACGACCACATAATCAAAGATTTTATTATTACTTCTGACAAATTCGTTGATGGGTTTCTACCGAATTTAACCATGAGTAACCGGTATATTAAAATTAGTTTTGATTCGGACGAAGGTACACTGGTATATAAAGTGAATACCACCTCGACTATAAATTTAAGGGATGTTGAACTGCACAATGGGGTTATTCATACACTTTCTGAGGTCCTTTCACCTACTGAAAACACAATAACCGAAGCCATTGCTGCCGACAAAAAATTTTCACTTTTCTATGAAGCTATTCAGGCCACGGGGTTTTTTGAAAAGTTGGAACCTATTTTAGATGAGGCTTATAACCCCGGTACGCTGTATGAACAAAACGGGGATCCTACCGGAATTGGAGGTATAACACGTGTCCCTAAAGAAAGGAGATATGGTTTCACAGTACTCATGGAGAGTGATCAAACATATGCAAACGCAGGGATTAACAACCTTGATGACT
>JBNLCS010000087.1:0-3622 GCA_050303935.1 Bacteroidales bacterium | reverse complement strand
TTCATACCCATGGTACAGGTGATGATGTTGTGTCCTATAACGGGGTGCAATCATGTATCGATGCCTGGGTGAGCAGGAACAATTGTCCAAGTTCCCCACAGGTTACAGACCCTTATCCTTCCAGTAATCCTAATTCAGTTGCATCAAGAAGATATTGGGGACCTGGAACGAATGGTGTTGAAATAGTTTTAATGACGTTAGAAGGTAAAGGGCACTGGTGGTCTATGGATGTTGCCAATGGTATTAGCACGAGCCTGGAAATCTGGAACTTTTGTAAAAATTTCTCACTTAACGGTAGTAGCCAGACCGGTTGTACCGGTACAACCAGCTTAGCAAATGGGACTTACACAATTAAAGCCAGAAACAGCAGTAAGTGTCTTGATGTAGACAATTTTTCAACCGCTGATGGTGGAAATGTTCAACAATGGACTTGCGGTGGTGGAACAAACCAGCAATGGGTTGTTTCCCAGTCAAACGGACGCTATACAATGAGAAGTGTAAACAGTGACAAATGCCTTGACGTTGCAGGTGGATCATCTGCTGACGGTGCAAATATCCAACAATGGACTTGTTTGGGCAACAATGCCCAATCTTATTGCCTGCAAGATGCTGGTGGAGGATATTATCGCCTTGTAAACTATGGAAGCGGTAAATGTGTGGATGTTGAAGGCCCTTCAACTGCAGACGGTGCCAATATACACCAATGGACTTGCAACGGTGGTGACAACCAGCAATTTAGTTTCACCCCGGTTGGCGGTAGCAGCTCATCTGGCGGAACATTTAACGGTGTTTACTCGTTTGTTGCCCAACACAGTGGCAAAGCGCTTGACACATACAACTTTGGTACAAGCAATGGCACAAACATTAATCAATGGAGCTATACAGGCAACGATGCCCAAAGGTTCCAGGTTACCCCTACCGACAACGGGTACCACAGGATAAGTCCGGTGATTGCAACCGGTCAGGCTATTGACGTGGATGGCATTTCAACTGCCGATGGCGCCAACATACATACATGGGCATACGGTGGCGGGAACAACCAGCAATGGAAGTTCGAAGACCAGGGAGGTGGAAATTATAAAATCATTGCCCGTCATAGCAACAAATGTCTGGATGTTGAAGGCATATCAACAGCCGATGGTGCCAACATACACCAATGGACATGTATTGCAGGCGCTCAAAACCAAGCTTTTGAGGTAATTGCAAACAACAGTGCAAATGCTGAAATTTCAATGGAAGCAGTGAACATATTCCCGAACCCTGCAATTAATGGAGAGTTCACCATTAATATTGCCGGAAATAGTAACGATACACATACATTGACCATTTATAGTTATGATGGCAAAAAAGTATTTGAAGCCAATGAGCTAAGTTCCGGTATCCAAGAAATAAGTACAGGTCTTTCAAAAGGGATATACTTTGCACAAATCAATGGCAGAAGCAACAACATTCAAAAACTTGTGATAGAATAAACTTGCTTTACCTGAATATAAAACGGGCATATAAATTGCCCGTTTTTTACGAATTCTTTAATTAAAAACCCCATTATTAACGAAGAAATTAACTATTACTAACTAATAAAACCGTCAATTAATGAATCAAACCTAATTTTCATTTATTAACTATTAAATATTACTTACATGACAAAATCATTAAAATTTCTAATTCTTTTCATTATAACAGGGGTCTTCTCTGTTGAAACTTTCGCTTGGCAGGTATGCCAACACCTCCCTTACATGTTGAGGGTCGCTTTTTAAAAGACCCAAGTGGCAAAAATGTTTTGCTTCACGGATGGATGCAGCCTATTGAGACATGGTTCAATGGTGAAGGTAAGCAGTACAGTAACCCTACAAACTGGACCGATCCTAATAATGTTGCCGGCATGTTGAACTTACTGAACGATGCGGCAACCGTTATGAGCGATGTTAGCCCGAAATATGGCCGTGACCACGGATGGTATGCAAGTTTTGTACGTGTAAATTGCGATTTTTACGGAGGCTGGACAGCGGAGAACGGGTTGGTCGATATGAACCAGTTCAACGGCTGGATCAATAACTTTCTTGTTCCATATGCCAATCACCTCAGGTCGCGTGGCCTTTACCTGGTGCTTTGCGCTACAGGCCCTATTAACACACCCGATAATGGCTCCCACAATGCAGGTATTGAAGAACAAGCGCGCCTGCGTACCTTATGGAGTATTATTGCCAACGCCCCGGGCGTAAAGAATGCAGACAACATCATGTTCGAGCTAATGAACGAACCGGTACAGATCGAATCTTCTCCCGGAAACGGTCAATGGGGAAGTGGAAGCGGCGTTTATTTTCAGGCTTTCAGGAACTGGATCCAACCTATCATAAATGATATCCGGAACACGGGTGCAAACAATGTTATCTGGGTCCCATGCCTGGGCTGGCAGGGTGAGCCCCACGGTTGGGCACAATATCCCTTCACCGGATCGAATATTGGTATTGCAGCCCACTATTATCCTTCATATGGAAGTGTACATGACAATGTAACTGCCGTACAAAACCATTGGAACTCAAACTACAAACCTGCTGCCGATCTGTGGCCTATGATTATAACCGAAATGTATTGGTTCCCTAATGACCCGGGAGGATATGATGACCTGTTTGATGGAACCACAGCCGGCTTTGGTAACGCCGTAAAAAATGCTATGGATAACCAGGGCAATGTATCTTATCTGGTTGGCTTTTTAGGAGATCACTTGGTAGATCTTTCAACCACAGATCCAGCTTACTGCTCGTTAGGTCCCCTTGAAGGTACGCAAG
The DNA here is from genome assembly GCA_050303935.1 of Bacteroidales bacterium. Taxonomy (GTDB): domain Bacteria; phylum Bacteroidota; class Bacteroidia; order Bacteroidales; family JBNLCS01; genus JBNLCS01. The sequence continues at coordinate 833 of JBNLCS010000087.1, read as the reverse complement.
CTTATTTCAGTTGGCTTCCTACTTACACATGGGCTGCCCCAACTGATGGCGGTAGCAGTAGTAGTGGTGGAGGATGTACAGGTGTTACAAGCCTTGCTAACGGAACTTATACAATTACAGCCAGGAATAGTAATAAATGCTTGGACGTATATGACTTTTCAACGGCAGATGGTGGAAATATTGTTCAATGGGCCTGTGGTAGCGGTGAAAATCAGCAATGGACTGTATCTCAATCTAATGGCCGATATACTATTAGAAGTGTACACAGTGACAAATGCCTGGATGTTGACGGCGGATCATCAGCTGATGGGGCAAATATCCAACAATGGGCTTGTTTAGGCAACAATGCCCAATCTTATTGCCTGCAAGATGCTGGTGGAGGATATTATCGCCTTGTAAACTATGGAAGCGGTAAATGTGTGGACGTTGAAGGCCCATCAACTGCAGATGGTGCCAATATACACCAATGGACTTGCAACGGTGGTGACAACCAGCAATTTAGCTTCACCCCGGTTGGCGGTAGCAGCTCATCTGGCGGAACATTTAACGGTGTTTACTCGTTTGTTGCACAACACAGCGGCAAAGCGCTTGACACATACAACTTTGGCACAAGCAATGGCACAAACATTAATCAATGGAGCTATACAGGAAACGATGCCCAAAGGTTCCAGGTTACCCCTACCGACAATGGGTACCACAGGATAAGCCCGGTGGTTGCAACCGGTCAGGCTATTGACGTGGATGGCATTTCAACTGCCGATGGCGCCAACATACATACATGGGCATACGGTGGCGGGAACAACCAGCAATGGAAGTTCGAAGACCAGGGAGGT
>JBNLCS010000086.1:0-5553 GCA_050303935.1 Bacteroidales bacterium | reverse complement strand
TCTTGCTGGCTAATTCTTTAATCCGGTTATTACCTGAAAGCCCCCAGTTGGCGCGTAGTTTTAAATTTGACAACCAACTGAAGCCCGACATGAACGGTTCATTTGAAACAGTCCAGCCAATAGATGCCGACGGGAAATATCCCCACCGGGTTTCATTTTCAAAAATAGAAGAAGCATCGGCCCTGTAATTGGCCTGGAAGTAATATTTATTGGTATAGTTGTAATTCACCCGCACTGGTATCCCCATCGCCCGCCATTGTTTGTTATCATCATTGGTATAAGGGCTCAGGGAAGTGGCACTTAACGAATGGAACTCGGGACTATATCCCGGTGCATTGGATTTACCACCATACAGCTCTTCATAAGTAAACCCTTCAAGATCAATGGCCGCGACCATATTTATATTATGCAACCCCAGACTTTTATCGAATGTAAAAACGCTTTGAAACTGCCACTTGTTTTTGGCAGTAAACTTTTTCTCAAACGCATTGAAATCATAGTTTATAATATTATTATACTGGTTAATGTCAGGATTATATTGTTTGTGAAAAATGGTCCCTTCTATGGTTGTCAGCGCGATCCCGGCTTTTGTAATATTTTTCAACGATTCAGTTAGCGTTGTCTCCAACTCAATATTCCCGGTATACAGGTTTTCTATATCCTTAAAATCCAACGCCCATAAATAGGTGTATGGTGTTTCTCCTAAAGCTTTGTCTACAACTTGCAGGGTAGAGTCTTCTCTTAACAAGATATGTCCCCTATCGTGTATGTAAATACCAAGATGTGGTTCAGTGCTGATAATGCCACGAAATATATTGTCTTCACCTGAATTTCCTAGGTTGTCTTCCTTAATTTTTGACCGGTCATTGTGGGTAAGGGCTACATTTCCCCGTAATGTAAAACGGCTACTTAATTTACTTTCTATTTTTACCCTGGCCGTTTGTTTCATAAGGTCTGTTTTTTGAATGATTCCTTTCTCATCATGTAGGGAGCCGCTAAAAAAGTACCTTGTTTTTTCGTTCCCGCCGGATACCTGCAGGCTATATTTCTGTGTTATTCCCTTGCGGCTTACCTTATCGAGCCAATCATTTACCGCGAATTGATCAAATAACATTGCTTGATAAACACTATCCTGTTCTATCCAGCTTTTGTTAGGGTCTGAATCAAATGCCGGAATTATAGTAGGCCCTCCATGAGTACTATCATATAAAGTTTTGTACTCGTGTTTATCCATCATATCAGGTTTGTTCCAGAAATCAGTAACACCCCAATAGCTGCTAAAACGTATTTTTGCTTTGCCCACGGTTCCTTTCTTTGTAGTTACCAATACTACACCATTAGCCGCCCTGGCACCATAAATAGCTATTGAAGCAGGGTCTTTCAAAATTTGGATATCCTCAATGTCATTCGGGTTAAGGTAGTCCATGTTTTCCATCACTAATCCATCTACCACGTATAACGGATCGGAATTGTTAATGGTACCGGTACCACGGATTTTCATCGACATGGAAGAACCAGGGGAACCCGAGTTCTGTACAACCTGCACCCCTGCTGCACGGCCTTGCAAGGCAGCAGTGACATTGCTAACAGGAAGTGATTCAATATCTTTTGCATCAATAGACGAAATAGCCCCGGTAATATCTGATTTTTTTTGCACGCCATATCCAATAACAACTGCTTCTTCAAGACTAACAAAATCTTGCATCAAGGCGATATCGAAACGGGTCTGGTCGCCTACCTTAATTTCTTCAGGAATGTATCCAATATATGAAAAAACCAGGGTTGCAGATGTATCCGGGACCACCAGGGTAAATTCTCCTGTAACATTGGTTGCTGTACCGGTTAACGTGCCTTTAATACTTACCGAAACACCTATCAATGGTTCACCATTGGTACCATCCGTAACAGTACCCTGTATTTCAAAATTCTGATTAGCGGCAGTCATAAAATTATTGTTCCCTGTTACAACCGATAGCTGAAAACAAAATACCAGAAAAAACAATGGTATATTGCTTAATGTATTTTTCCACATAGAAAATTTGTTTTAAATAAATGAATATGATAACATAAAAGATGGGGAAGAGACAGTTTTTCTTCCCCATCTTTAGAAAGAAATTATTAATCAACCAATAACTTCACAACACTTTCTCCTTTTTGATTTCCAAATTTTACCAGGTAAAATCCTTTTTGTAACTGGCTAATATCAACTTGTGTTCTCTGATTGAGGATGTTTTGGTTGTAAACCAGTTTTCCAGTCATATCAAATATGTTCAATTCTGTATTGTCATTAACCATTTCGTTAAACAGAACATTGATTGTTCCGTTTGCAGGATTGGGAAATACTGTAATATTCAATTCAGGGATATTAACTTTAGATATAGCAGTTGGATTGTACTGTGACACCAGGTACTCACATATCGGTTCGCCAAAACAAGCGGTATCGCATCCATCTGTACATTTCTTACCAATTTTTATCCATGATAAGTATGGGTTATCACCACCATCGGAACTTATCACATTTAATGTAAGTGTATCGTTTGTTTGGGTAATTTCAATCTCATCAACGATATAATCTAAAGTGATCGAGTGCAGGTCATCTACAATTGTTTCGCCATTAACGATAATATCAATGTATCTAGCAGCATATTTTTCATACCATCCATATTGGATAACATAATCGCCGGGTTCCACTTCAAATTTATATAACAAACCATCTGGGTTTTCGCCATAATTTTGTTCGCGCATGGAAGTCCATTTGTTTACATTGTTTCTACTGGCCCAGCTTGCCTGTGCATATCCCCATTTTTTTCCTGTTACCGCATCTTCACCAAATGGCTGGTCAAATACAGAGTGGTAAGAACCTAAAACATCCATACTGTTTTCAATATAATTGGAATCATTTCCAAAGTCAACATGATAAATCATATCGTGATGAAATACCGGCTCTATAATGGTTTTGCACTCCAGTGCAAGGCTATTTACCCCCGGACTTGATAATTCGAGTAAGGCGATTGATTTTAATTCATTTGGATCGCGATTCTCATAATCCGGTTTCAGATAAAATTTGCTTTCCAGTTCGTTGGGAGTATATATTGCCTCGGTACCAAAAGGGCCGCTTTCTGACAAGCTAAACAAAAATCCTGTTGATTTGCCTCTAAGCTCTATTTTTACGGTTTTGTTCGTGAATTTATCAGGAAGCACCCTGTTAACTGTTATTTCTGACACATCCTGCAGATTTGAGCTGGTGAATATAACATCACCTGTGGCCTGTATCTTAGGTTGCGGTTCATATACATATTTGAACAACCTTTTAACCTTGGACGTGGTGAAAAATAATGCATTTTTCCATGAAGTAAGGTTATTTGGTGTTGAACCTGAAGCGCCAACCGACCCGATAAATTCAGCTTCTTCCCCGACCTCTTTTGCAACAAACAATTCAGGACCACCCGTTGTAGGGCCTGTTGCAACAAAAAAGAGCATGGAATCCTGGCCATCTACCTGCCATGTTGTTGTTCTCTTTGGTGCCGCGTTGCCATCCCCTGGATAGGAATAGGCATAAAGAAGTACATTTTCAGTGGATTCATCTAAGTAACGCAGTTCAGAACCCTCATTTCCCGGGCCACCATCGGCGCGGAAAATTAATTGATCTTTAAACACGGCCCAGTCCTCAGGGTAACTATTAGACGCACCCGGGTAGATATCTTTAACCTGGCGGGTACCTTCAGGGGTCCAGTCTGTTGTACAAAGTTCTACTCCATGTACACCATCATGTGCCCTGAAATAAAATTTCCCATTGAATGTAAACGGCCATGCATACTCCGTATCTGTACCGTTACCATCAGAAGCAACTGTTTTATTAAAATGGCTTAAAAATTTTACTGTATCCTGGTTGTAGTTATACATCCAAATTTGCGCGTGCAAATGGGTAGTGTAATTAACACTGTCTGCCCCTGCATATTTCCTGGGAGTAACCTGACGCCATACAAGTATAGAATCACCAAATACAACTGGCCACTGTATATGGCTACTGGTAATATTTGTAGGAGAAACGTCCATCAATTTCCTGGTTCCTTCAGACGTTCCGTCGGTTATATACATTTCTTCGTTTTCATTAGCGGGTTGACCAATAAAATAGGCTACTTTATGGGTAGTGTCAGCCTGTATCCTTCTGATCTGTGCATCACCTGTTTCCCTGGCCTGGATTTCTGCAACCAATGAAACTGTTTCCGTTGCAGGATCATATACATGTAGCCATTTTACTCCGGCAGCTTCACTGGCTGGGGTAAGCGCCCTGAAAATAATTTTATTCCCTAACGAGGTCAACATATCGGGAGATGATGAACCGGCTGGGTTAATGTCCGCAACCATTTTTGTTCCGGCTTCTGTACCGTCAGATTCCCAAAGCTCATTGCCATGACTACCATCATCTGCCTGAAAATACAACTTATCTCCTAAGACAACTAAGTACCGCGGGCTGGAATTTCCTGCCCCGGGGTTAATGTCTTTCAATAAGTGAGTGCCAGCAGCGGTACCATCGGTAACATATAATTCGTCACCGTTTGCAGCATTTGTGGCCGTAAAAAACATCTGGTCTCCAATAACTTCAATAGTACTCTTGAAAGTTCCTGCCCTGTCATCTTCGGTTGTAAGTGCAAAAGTTGCATCAGTAGCAGCAAAACCGGCTGTGATGTCTTCCATGCCTAATGGAAGTTGGGCGTATACTTTGCCTGTCCAGCATAGAAAGGCCAGGCATAAGTTTAATAGCAAGTAATTTTTTTTCATAGTAAAAATATTTAATTAATAAGTTAATAAATAGCCTGTCAATAAATACCTTGACCAATATTCTATAATCAGTTTGTTCGAATAAAATCTTTACTTTTGAATATCCAGATAAAAAAGAGCAAACCTTAATAGGTAATGCTCTTTTCCATATAATTACAAAAACTGTTGGATGTTTGTAAAGTCGTTATTTGATAATTAATTTTCCCTTGCTGTTTATACCTTTACCTTTAATTTCATAGAAATATAATCCTGATGTATAATCAGATTTGTTAATAGTAATCTGGTTTTTACCAGGTAATTGGTATTCTGAAACAGTATTAACAATTTTACCCTGAATATCGAAAATAGTTAGTTCAATATTCGTAGCTTTTTTCAAGTTATAGCTGATAATTGACTGGTTAACAACAGGATTTGGGAATAGTTTTGTTTGAGTTGATTCTACACTATTTTTTGTTATCCCTACTTTTTTGGGAGGGAATCCAACTGTATCTGTAACTTCAACTAATGTAATATCAAGCAGGTTAGATGAATTATCGGGATTACGAACAGATGCATACCCGGTTAACGAAGTATAGGTTTGGTTTCTGAACAGAAATGTATCTATATCAACTACTCCATTATTATAGTATAGCTTGGTCGGATTTTCATCTTCTTCTTTCTGGAACCAAATACAATACTTATAATTAGGAACGTCAAGCCAAACCCACATGTCGTAAGTTTCGCCTATTTTTACTACCGGGCTGTTAACGGTTTTGTCTTCCGTGTAGGCAT
>JBNLCS010000085.1:0-4060 GCA_050303935.1 Bacteroidales bacterium | reverse complement strand
TATAATCTACTCCGGCTGCGACACATGAATCGTAAACACTTTTTACAAATTCTTTACTAAACTGCCATTTATTCATTAAACCACCATCACGAATGGTGCAGTCAAGAACCTTTATTTCTTTTCTATACATAGTTAGTTAACAATTAGAGGTTTTCATTATTAATTATTTTCATTTCTTCATCAATAAAATGATGAATAAGCTCTTTGTAGATTTTTTCTATCACATCAGGATTTATCCCATTTTCTTCAGCCCAATTCCTCCTTTGTTTCAAAACAGCATCATACCTGTCCTGAGCTTTAATACTTTCATAGTCTTTACTCTTGAATTTCACAATTTCTTTTACAAATTGAAACCTGTAACCCAATGCTTTAAGAATTACTTTATCAATATTGTCAATTTGTACCCTAACATCTTCAATATTTTTACAACTGGCTGGCGGTATAATATTCTTTAAACTTATTTCCATTTGTGTAATTTTTATCGTAATTGATTTATCATCAATACAATACAATGATATTTATAAAAAAATCGACATAAAGATAGAAAAAAGATGTTTACACGAAAAGAATGGATATTTTTTTATCTGATCCATTTGTTTTTTTGTAGGCTACCAGAACAGCATGATTAAAGCCTATTTATGTTTACATTAATAGCAATTTCAAGCATGTATATTTATTACTATTTTTAAATGATATAAATAAACAGAACAATTCTAACGCTTTATCATGATTATTTGCAATTGATCCGTTCATTATTGTTATTTTTGCACACGCTAAAATTATGAAAAAGGTTGTTGTTGGCATATCAGGAGGTGTAGACTCGAGTGTTGCAGCCCTGCTACTGAAGGAACAGGGATATGAAGTAATTGGTTTATACATGATTAATTGGCATGATGTAACAGGCACACTGTCGGGTGATTGTCCTTGGAAAGATGATCTTATTTTTGCCGAACTGGTCGCAAAAAAACTGGATATCCCTTTTCATGTGGTTGATTTTAGTGAACAATATCGTAAAAGGGTTGTGGACTATATGTTTAGTGAATATGAAAAAGGACGGACCCCAAATCCTGATGTTTTATGTAACCGTGAAGTTAAATTTGACCTATTCCTGAAAAAAGCTATTGAGCTGGGTGCAGAATACATTGCCACCGGACATTACTGCAAGAAAAATTCTTTCATAAAAGATAATAAAACTGTTTTTAAATTGATAGCTGGCGACGACCCCAATAAAGACCAAAGTTATTTTTTATGTCAATTGTCGCAATCACAATTGGAAAAGGCTATATTTCCAATTGGGCATCTGCTAAAACCAGAAATACGAAAAATTGCTGCAAAAAATCATTTACCAACTGCTGATAAAAAAGATTCACAGGGAATCTGTTTTGTAGGTAAAGTGGATCTACCAGAATTTTTGCAACAAAAATTGGAACCTAAAAAAGGAATGGTAATTGAAATCCCTGCTAACGCAAAAGTATTTCGGTCTATAAATAATGTTGATTTTAAGCAAGAATTTACCAAGGAAGAAATAGAAGAAATATCGAATAAAATTGATTTTACAAAAGTTCCTGGTTTCAAAATAGGAGAACATAAAGGTGCGCATTACTATACAATAGGACAACGAAAAGGTTTAAACATAGGAGGAAAAGAAAAGCCTCTTTTTGTGATTGATACAAATATTGAGAAGAATATTATATACACAGGACAGGGAGATGACCATCCGGGGCTTTTCCGACAAGGTTTATTTATTCAAAATGAGGATATTCATTGGATTCGTAATGATATTACAATGAAAGTGGATGATAAGAGATTCTTTGACGTAAGGATTCGTTACCGTCAACCCCTTCAAAAATCCGTTTTGTACAAACGCAAAAATGGAATGTATATAATATTTGAGAAATCCCAAAGAGGAATAACTCCCGGGCAATTTGCTGCATGGTACAAAGATGGTGAATTACAAGGATCTGGTGTTATTTCTTAATTTCAGCACATACCCAAATAAAAACACGATCAGCGAAATTATTCCAAACAGGTTCAGATATACATTGATGGAAGTATGCATAATAAAGGATATTATTACACCCACTGTTTTAGCATCAATGCCATATAATGCCAGACCTGTGGCAACCGCAAAATGAAAGGTCCCCATACCGGCTGGCACAGGTAAAATCATGGAAATGCTGCTTAACACAAAAATTGTTAATACAGGCATTACCCCTAAATGGGATGTTAATGGAAAACCTTTAAAAAAAGTAAACATCATTAACAACCACATAAAAAATATAAATAAAGTATGTAAAATGAGAGCCAAGGGTCTTTCAACTTTTTTTATTGACTTGACCCCCTCCCAAATATTTTTTAAAAAACCCCTAATTTTACCATATATTTCTGTCTTTTTTAGTTTTTTTCTAAAAACAATAAGAAAACCAACTAAAAAAACCAATATCGAAAATGCAATAACAACATAAATATTGGTAATAACTGATTCAAATGTAAGCTGGTTTAGCATTAGGTTTTTGGTAAGATATTCTTTCAACACACTTATCTGTGTTAAAAATACGATAAATGATACCAGTAAAAGTGTAAACGCATCAATAGTCCTTTCAATTACTACTGTTCCAACAGCTTTTGAAAAAGGTACGTCATCCGTTCTGTATATTATCCCACAGCGAGCAACTTCTCCTCCTCGCGGAATAAAAAAATTGGCCAGGTACATAACGTTAATGGACAAAAAGCCTGTAAATATTTTAATCTTATATCCAAGAGGTTTAAGAAATAAATTCCATCGCAATGTACGACTGATATTACTTAATATATTAAAGAATATTGCGATAAAAACATACACAATATTATAATTCTGTAATTCCTTAAATAAATCCTTTAATTTAAATTCTTTGGTAACCAGCATAAAAAGTGAAATACCTATAGCAAGAAAAAAAGAATATTGAACAACGTTTATCAAAACTTTTTTAAGATTTACTTTCATTATTACTTACTTTTAACACAAAGTTCTTCATTTAATGCATTTATTGCTGTTTTATAATCCTCACGATTTATTACAAACTGCATATTTACCTGTCGCAATGATTGCGAAACAGCATCAATATTAATCCTATTGTCAGCTAGTGTTTTTGTGGCTTTAACAAGTATACCGGGTTGCGCAATGTTGGTTCCTAAAACACATATCAATGCTACATTTTTAATAGTAACCTGAGAATATCTTTCCTTTAATTCCCGGACCATTTCATCATTCAAATCACTTTCCCATACAACTTGGGTTATGCTGTTGGCATTGGTTGATTTTAAAATATAACTTACTTTATAGTTGCTAAAAATTCCCATGATTTGCATATCAAAACCTACTTCTCCAACCATTAAGGGATCATGAATTTCAATAGCTGTAACCTTATCCGAACCAGTAATAATCTCAACCTTTGACTGTTTGCCTACATATGATTTTGAAATCAATGTGCCAGGGTGCTCCGGCTCAAAAGTATTTTTTATCCTAATATTAATTCCGGCCACTTCAATTGGTTTTGATGCCTTTGGGTGGATTGCTTCCATACCAACATCAGCAAGTTGGTCAGCAACATTATAGTTTGTCATGCCCACCGGTATGGATTTTTCAACACCCACGATATTAGGATCCGCAGATGATAAATGATATTCTTTATGTATAATCGCTTCATCAGCATCAACCTCAACAGCAATTTTACTGAAAGTAACTTCAGAATATCCCCGGTCAAATTCACGCATAATGCCTTCTGTTCCCTTGGTATAGCCTGTCGCTATAATCAATGATTTTGAAAAATCAAGGTTTTTAAAAGCATTATGAATACGTTCATCAATTGTTAAAAACATAGAGTCGTTATAACCACAAAGATCCACAAATGTGGTATTTATCCCATTATTGTTACATATATTAACCGAATTATAAGCAGAATGCGCTTCCCCAACTGACGATAATATTTCCCTTGCAGCCAATAATATATTATTTTTGCCAATATATCCACTTGCCAGTACATCTGCCATACTGCTCAAATAATTTTTTGTTTGAGCAATT
>JBNLCS010000084.1:0-3565 GCA_050303935.1 Bacteroidales bacterium | reverse complement strand
CTTTTCACGGCTCATGAGTTCACTCCGTTCCATTTGCAAGCCTTGAAAATGAACTTTTCTTATCCACCACTTAACTTTCGGGCAAATACTAAATAGGTACGTACTGGTCTTTTAAAAATAATATCTCACCGAAAGCGCCCCGCCATCTCCCCAAAACCCGCTATAACCTATTAAATTAATCACGGGCTTCCAGTCCAGGCTTAATGAAATTGGGACTTCTTCAAAAACATATTCCATGCCAAGTATACCATCAATCCCAACTACAGTATAAGAAACATTTTCCGATGCCCATGTAGTATATACACCATCAAAGAAACCAATGTGTGCCCCAAAACCATAATACCAGTAAAGGTTCTCAACTTCAAAAGCTGGTTTTTGAAATTCAAGTAAACCGGTTATGGTAAAACCTCTCCACCTGGAAGATAAAATCCCTTCAACCAATTTTTCCTGTCCAATAAAATGTTTTGCTGTAACACCACTGAAAAAGCCTCCTCTAAAACCTATTGCTGTTTCATATTGTTGGGAATATGCACTAACTGAAAATAGTAGTGTTGTTAATAAAGTAAAAATTAATTTTTTCATAGCTTTCTATTTAGTTAAAATTGTTACAAAATTTATGTCCAGTTTTTTATTTGTTCCTGAAGAATTTTTATCTTCTCTTCAGCATCCCGCTGTTTCTTTTTTTCAATCTCTACAACCTTGGCAGGTGCATTGTTCACAAATTTTTCATTATCCAGCTTTTTCATTACTGTTTTTAAAAATCCTTTATTATATTCCAGTTCTTCTTGTATTTTTTTAATTTCTTCCTCTTTATCAATTAAATTTCCCAAAGGTATAAAACACTCCGTTGACTTTACCAAAAATGATGCCGCGTTAGACAATTTATCACTTACATTTTCAATATCTTTTACGTTGGTAAGTTTTTGTATCAACGATGTAAACTGTAAATCATTCTGTGCTTTGTATTTAAAGACAATTTGTTCCTTGTTTGCAAGGTTATGCTGTTTCCTTATGGTCCGAATATTACTTACGATCTCTTTTGTTTCCTCAATCTTTTCAATAATGTCTTGATCAACACCCTCGTTAACAGGCATTTTATTAATCATTATACTTTCACCATTACCTCTTTTTTCAATGCTTTGCCACACTTCTTCTGTTATAAACGGCATAAACGGATGCAAAAGTTTAAGGAGTTTTTCAAAATAACCGATTGTGCTTTTTAAAGTTTTTATATCTATCGGTTGCTGGTAATCCGGTTTTACCATTTCAAGGTACCAGGAAGAAAACTCATCCCAAAAAAGTCTGTATACCACCATGAGGGCCTCAGACAAACGATATTTTAAAAAATAATCATCCAATTGTTCTACTGCCAAATTTAAACGATGATGAAACCATGTGACAGCATCGGCAGCCGATTGCGGTTGTTCTTTGTTTTCGTCCGCTTCCCAGGATTTTACCAACCTAAACGCATTCCAAATTTTATTTGAAAAGTTCCGGCCCTGCTCCGGCAATGATTCATCAAACAACAGGTCACCACCTGCAGGTGAACACAGTAACATGCCAACACGTACACCATCGGCACCATACCGTTTCATTAATTCAATAGGGTCTGGTGAATTTCCCAGCTGTTTTGACATCTTTCTGCCTTGCTTATCGCGCACCATACCCGTGAAATAAACATTACTAAAAGCATGGGCATTACGATATTCATAACCGGTAATAATCATTCTGGCCACCCAAAAAAATATAATATCGTGACCAGTAACAAGGTCGCTTGTTGGATTATAATAATCTACATCCGGGTTGTTTGGGTCCCTGATACCATCAAATACGGCGATGGGCCACAACCAGCTACTAAACCATGTATCCATAACATCCTCATCCTGATGCAAATCGTTGACGGTTAATTCCTGGTCCCCTGTTTTTTCTTTTGCCAGCACAAGCGCTTCTTCAACTGATGCGGCCACTACAAAATTATTTGAATTTCCTATATAATATGCCGGGATACGTTGTCCCCACCACAATTGCCTGCTAATACACCAGTCTTTAATATTTTCCATCCAATGTTTGTATACATTTTTAAACTTGGAAGGATGAAATTTTATGGTATCGTTCACTACGTTTTCAAGGGCTGGCTTTGCCAAACCTTCCATTTTCAAAAACCACTGCATTGACAATTTTGGTTCAATAACAGCATGGGTACGTTCTGAACGGCCAACTTTATTGGTGTAATCCTCTATTTTATCCAGGTTACCTTCTTTCTCAAGCTCGGGAACTATTTCTTTCCGGACTTCAAAGCGATCTTTCCCAACAAATAATTGTGCAGCTTCGCTCAATGTACCATTATCGTTAAATATATCAATACTGTCCAGATTATGCCTATTTCCTATTTCATAATCATTAACATCATGTGCTGGTGTAATTTTTAAACATCCTGTACCAAATTCCATATCAACATACTCATCTTCAATTATTGGTATTGATCTTTTTATTAATGGTACAAGTACATTTTTACCTTTTAAATGTTTAAACCGTTCGTCATTAGGGTTTACACATACCGCCGTATCACCAAGAATAGTCTCAGGCCTTGTTGTTGCTATGGTAATAAAACCTTCTTCGCCCTCAATTTTATATTTAAGATAATATAATTTAGATTGTTCCTCGGTGTAAATTACTTCTTCATCAGACACAGCGGTTAGTGCCTCAGGGTCCCAGTTTACCATTCTAACCCCTCGGTAAATTAATCCTTTTTTATAAAGATCGATAAAAACATTAATTACACTTTCGTAATACGCATCGTCCATAGTGAAAGCCGTTCGGTCCCAATCGCATGAAGCACCAAGTTTTTTTAATTGTTCAAGGATAATGCCTCCATGTTTTTCTTTCCACTCCCAGGCATGTTTCATAAATTCTTCACGCGTAAGATCAGTTTTTTCAATGCCCTCTGATTTTAATTTAGCCACCACTTTAGCCTCAGTAGCAATACTTGCATGGTCTGTACCGGGTACCCAACAGGCATTCTTGCCCTGCATCCTTGCCCTTCGGATTAAGATATCCTGAATGGTATTATTTAGCATGTGGCCCATATGCAGTACCCCCGTAACATTAGGAGGAGGTATTACTATGGTATAAGGTTCCTTTTCATTTGGTACTGACTTAAAAAACTTATTTTCCAGCCAGTAATCATACCATTTACCTTCAACATTGGCCGGATCGTATTTCGTAGATATATTCATTTTAAATTATTTTATCCCTCAGTTAAAATACGTTAAATATTCAATTCTCACTAACTTCTTTGATACAAGGAACTGATTTTCACATCACTTCTCTCTACCACCTAATCCGATTTAACGGAAAAGTCTCAAAAAAGACCGTAAAAATATAAATTATCGGCCATTATTCATATATCGATTTAAGGAGATTTTGCAAAAGAATTTTTAGAAACTGTTTGAATTATATACTGATTATTTCACAATTGGACCGAACATTAAAAAAATATATATAACTAATTAGATATAATATAAATATATATTACTTTTATGCACTTTTTTAAAGCTTGTATTGT
>JBNLCS010000083.1:0-2704 GCA_050303935.1 Bacteroidales bacterium | reverse complement strand
AACATATATTTCAGGAGAAAAAAGAAAAAGCGTACTATCTTTACTTTCATGTAAATATTTTGTGGTAATATTTACTATCGGGAAGTAAAAGCGCCGAAAGCTTGTTTTTCCATTCTTTTTTACAAGCAGGTTTATTGCATTATCTGTACTTATCCATAAATTACCCCTGCTGTCCTCCATAACATGGGACACGTAATCACTACTGATACTGGTAGTATCTGAAGGATCATGCCTAAAATTAACAAAACTGCCGTAAACCGGGTCATACTTGTCAACCCCGGAACTCCCAGAATTTACAATCCAGATATTCCCTTCGGAATCTTCGTATAAATATTCTATTATGTGATTACTGAGGCCTTTACCACTTTCAGTGCTCGTAACGTAATTTGTGAATGAATATCCATCGTATTTGCTTACACCACCATACGTAGCAAACCACATATAGCCATTCCTATCCTGGATTATATAATTGACGCTGGTCTGTACAAGGCCTTCTTTTGTACCAATTCTTTCAAACCTTTGTTCCACAAATTGTTTATTCCCTGATAAGGTTATAAAGGGAAACAAACCCGTCATAGTCATAAAAATCCACTTGATACAATTTATTTTAGTTAATCTTGCTATCTTTCTATTAAAGAAAAATAATTTCGAGAATGTTGAAATTTCATCCATCAGCTATACTAATAAATCTGTTAAAGTTTTTAATATACATATTTTTAATTAAAATTCCTATGCCTTCGTGGCTTTAAGTAAAAGAAAGAATTATAGAGTGCCTGGTGTTATTTTTAATCGAAGGATAAATCATTTCATGTTCAAAAAAATTATTAAGTATATTCGCATGTGTAGATCAATAAAAAAGCCTTTAAAATTTGTTTGAAAGTGAAAAAAAAATTTTTATTACTAACATTATTCTTTGCATTAGGGTTGTACAATTTACTATTCGCAAATATTAATTTTAAAATAGAAAATTATTCTTACAAAGATGGCTTAAATACTTCCAATGCCAACTCTACATTTAAAGATTCAAAAGGGTTTTTGTGGCTGTGCTCAGTGGATGGTGTGTTTCGTTATGATGGATACTCATTCAGAAATCTGAATACTTTTATAAAAGACACGTTCAACATTGAATCAATTTGTATTATTGAGGATAAGTACGGCAATTTTTTAATAGGAACAATTGGTAAAGGGATATATTATTACAACATATATTCAGAAAGGATTTATCCTGTAAAACTTGATATCCAGGGCAATATAAACATAACTAAAATTGAGATTTTTCAAAATAAAATATGGCTTGCAACAAATATTGGTCTGATAATAATTGATAATCCGGTCTTTGATCAAAATATCCTGGTTAAAACCAGGCTTTTACTGCCCAATCCATCAGATATAAACTCACCGAACAATTCAATAAATGTTTTAATGTTCATGCCTGATGGTAATTCTTTATGGGTTGGTTCAAACGGATCCCTATTTGAACTAAATATATCAACCTATGAGTTTAAAGATGTCAACCCATACCCTCAAAATTCCATACGTTGTTTTTTCCGCTATTCAAAAAACATGATAATTGCCGGTAGTTGGGATGGTGGTATTTTTGGAATTAATACGGCTAAAAAAGAAATTCAAAACGATCCATTTATCACTGAAATAAACAAATATGTCAGAAGCGACAGAATTATTGATGTTTTTGTTGATACCAAAAAACGAATATGGATAGCAACTTTTGGAAACGGACTCTATATTTTTGAAAAAGATAAACAGGGAAACATCACATATAACCATTATAAAAATGATAAAGAGAAAGGCAATATTAAATCCGATTTTATACATCGATTGTACGTGGATAGTTCGGATATCGGCTGGCTATGTATGAGCCAGCCTGCATTATCAAAAATATATTTCCCAAGAAATGAAATTGAGTTTATACACCTGGAAGATGGAAATGACATTGGTGAGATAATGTCTGTTAACCAATCTATTGACAAAGACAAACTTTGGGTGGCGACTTTAAATAATATTTATATTTTCAACACACTTACAAAACAATCAAAGCAAATTACGGTTCATTCTGATATTAACCAAACACAACGTTTCAACAACATAACCAATTGTATCCAAGACAGTAGGGGTAATCTTTGGATCGTGGACAGACGTTCAGGTTTGTTTCTGATACCAGCAAAACATTCCCTTTTGGCAAAAGACCATATAAAAGAGCTGTTTCCTATTGATGCGAATGATCTTCTTTTACCTGATAAAGGTGGCCCTTATATAAATGTATTGTTTGAAGATAGCAAGGAAAGAATATGGATTGGTTCATGGGGAAATCTATTTGTGATTGATATTAAACCCGGTTTTTCAAATGCCCAAAGTATAAATGATTTGGTATTGAATAGCAATGTAACCAATATTTATTCCGTTCAAAACCGTAAAAAATTTAATTTCCCTGTAGTCCCTATCTTTTCACTAATTGAAAAAGCAGAAAACCAATTCTGGGTTGGGACTTCAAATATTGGCATCATTCGGTTTGAAGAAACCAAAAACAGCGGTTTTAATGGCACTTTAGTGCCATTCAACACTCAGCTTCCCGGAAAAAACATCAAATGCCTTTTTAAAGATAAAACCGGAAATATATGGATAGGTACCAATGCAGGCTTATGTGTTTTCGAACAAAATACCGGAAATTTGAAAATATTTACTACGA
>JBNLCS010000082.1:0-6771 GCA_050303935.1 Bacteroidales bacterium | reverse complement strand
CCAGATTATCTGCAGTTGCGCCACCAATGCTTCCCCCATCAACCAAATTTACACCATTCAATTTCCACTGATACATAAGACCAGAACCGGTCGCTGTAACAGAGAAACTTGTATTACCACCTTCACACAATTCATCGTTGGAAGGTTGCGCGGTTATGTTTATGTTGTTATCAATGGTTAACGAAGCCCCGTTTGACTGCGCAGAGCCACATGTTCCTGTAATAATACATCTATATATTGCAGCATCCCCGGCAACTACATTATTTAATAGTAATGTAGATGCTGTTTTACCAGCTATGTCAACTCCATTTTTTTGCCACTGATATGTAATCCCTGTACCAGATGCAATAACATTGAACGTAACATTGTCCCCAACGCAAACATTTTTGTTTGTTGGATGTGTTGAAACAACAACGTCTTCATTCACAGTTAATACCGCGTTGTTACTAAGTTCACTTCCACAAGTGCCCGTAACATTACATACAACATTTCCCGCATCTGCTGTTGTTGCCGGGTTAATAATCAAATTTGAAGTGTTTGCCCCTGATATGGCCCCACCATCAACTAGGTCTGTCCCATTTAATCTCCACTGATATGAAAGTCCAGTTCCTGAGGCAGTAATTGAAAATCCTGTAGCTTCATTTTCGCATATTTCATCATCCGCAGGTTGTACAGAAACAGAAACATCGGTATACAATGAAAGTAAAGCACCATTACTAATAACTACACCACAATCCCCTGTGACAATACACCGATATACGGCAGCATCACCTGCTGCAATGTTATTTAAAAGTAAATTGGCGTTTGTTTGCCCACCCATATCAACCCCATCTTTTTGCCATTGATAGGTTAAGTTGCTACCCGTAGCTGCAACACTAAAAGATACATTATCATTAGGACAAACTGTTTTATTCGATGGGTGGGTGCTAATTGCTGTATTTTCATTTATCGTTAAATTTGCCGGATCACTATTCACGGTCCCGCAACTTGCGGATACCTCACATGTATAAACGGCTGCATCACCTGACACCGCCGAAGATATGCTTAAAGATGCGCTGTTTGATCCCAAAACCGTACCACCATCAACCAGGTTAACCCCATCTTTTTGCCATTGATAGCTTAAACCGGTACCATTTGCATTAACATCAAAATTAACCACGGAGCCCACACATTCGGCAGTTGAAACCGGCTGCAACGTAATGGCTGTATTTACATTCAGGGTAAGGTTCGCGGTTTGGCTTGTTACAGAATTACCACATGAGTTTGAGACAACGCACTGATATGTTGCTGCATCGCCAGCTGCAATATTATTGAGATTAAGAATATTTGACGTGGCCCCCGGGATATCAACACCTCCCTTTTGCCATTTATATGATAAATTTGAGCCTGTTGCCGTTAATGAAAAACTAACATTATCACCTGTACATCCATTAATATCAACAGGTTGAACTGTAATAATAATATCATCATCCACTACTAAATCTGCCGTGTTGCTATTAATGAACCCACAATCACCAGTAACCCTGCAATGATATGAACCATTATCGGCTACATCAAGGTTAGCAATACTTAGGTTTGCTGATTGCACCCCACTTATATCTCCGCCATTTACCAAAGCTACAGCATCTTTGTACCACTGGTAGGTTAATGAAGACCCGGTAGCTGTTACTGAAAAGTTTGCAACATTACCTGCGCATAAAGTTTGATCAGTCGGATGTGCGGTAATAACCACACCCGGATTAACTGTAACAGTTATTATATTAGAATTTAATACCTCACCGCAGGAATTTGAAATTTCACAATAATAATCACCATTATCAGCGGCTGCAGTAACCAGGTTTAGAGATAATGAATTTGCTGTTTCTCCACCAATTGCAACAGCATCTTTATACCATTGATAGGATAAATTGCTTCCTGTAGCCGTAACTGAAATATTTATATTATTTCCCTCGCACGTAGTTTGATCGCTTGGTTGAACAGTTATATTTATATTGTCATCTACACTAAGATCAGCACCGTTGCTGGTTAATGTGCCACAACTTCCACTTATAACACAGGTGTATTCACCTTCATCTACATTGGTAACAGAAGAAATAATAAGTTGATCAGCAGTTGCTCCTAAAATATTTCCTCCATCGACCAGAGCAACACCGTCTTTCCTCCATTGATATGATAAAGAAGAACCTGTTGCCACCACTTTAAAACTGGCATTGTCATTCGTACACTGATTAATACTTGCTGGGTGACTTGAAATTACTGTAGCTGTATTTACTGTTAACGTGGCATTAGAAGATGTTTCACTATCACCACAAGGACAAGTTATAATACACCTGTATATTCCGGCATCACCGGCAACAACACCATTAATTATCAAACTTTGGCTTGTTTCGCCTCCTATATCCACTCCATTTTTTTGCCATTGATATGAAAGCGATGTACCTGTTGCCAAAACAGTAAAACTTGTATTTGTACCTGAACAAACGCTTTTGCTCGTAGGTTGTGAAGTTATTACAATAGGATCATCAATAGATATAATTGCCGGATCACTTTCTGTAGGATTACAACTTCCGTTTACATAACAAGTGTAAATACCAACATCGGCTGTTGTAACACCCGTTTTAATCATTGTAACCGATGTTTCTCCCGGAATATCTATACCATCTTTTCTCCACTGATATGAAATGTTAGAACCTGTTGCAGATACAGATAAGTTAAGATTATCACCCGTACACAAATAGTCATCAGCAGGGTGTGTTAAAATACTTACATCTGTGTATAAGGAAAGTGATGCTATAGCAGAAGTCAGAGGGCCACCACAAGTACTTGATACTATGCAGGTGTAATCGGCAACATCACCTGCCCCTATTGTATTTAATAACAAATCAGGATTGGTTTCACCTCCTATATTAACCCCATCTTTTTGCCATTGGTATGTTACGTTTTGACCTATTGCCACTACACTAAAGCTTATATTGTCCCCGATACATGCCGTTTGACTTGTTGGTTGGGTAGTAATCGAAACTTCCGGAGTAACTGTAATTGTTGCAGATCCCGAACCGGCGCTGGAACAATTGTTGTCATCAGTTACTGAAACCATTGAATAAATTTTAGTAGAAGCCGGGGACACATTTGTATTATAGTTATCGGTTCCATGAGCTAAAATATCAAATGTACCCGTACCATCTGTATACGTAAAATCATATGGAGCAGTACCGGTCATATCCACATCAATTTGTGTGTTACTTCCTTCGCATATTGTTGCTGTACCAGAAATAACAGCTGTAGGTAATGGATGTACAATAACAGTGGTCACAGTTGAAGTGTCATTTTCACATGCAGAAAGTATTGCCCTGTAATCCATATCTGATGTTGGAGAAACCAGCACACTGGTTGTAGTTTCACCAACTATGTTCGCCCATGTACCCGCCCCTGAAGCCGAAGACTGCCATTGAATAGTTCCTGTTGAACCGGTTAATGTGATTGTTGTACTTTCTCCGTTGCATAATATGTTATCAACAGTGGCGGTTGTTCCCCCGATAGCAGGATCACAAAACGCATCAATTTGCGAAAGATAAGCATTTAAACCAGCATTGCTCGTAGTTGCATATGCCCCATCAAAATTAACGGAACAGTTGCCATAATATCCAACTGTATAAACTTTACCGGAACCATCAGCTGCAACTCCGTAAGTGCGGTCTGCCTGATTGCAACCAATGGTTTTGGCATAAATTGTTGTCCCATTGTTGTAATAGCTTACAATAAACCCATCATCATTACCTTTGGAAGTTAAAATAGAATCAGTAAAAGTCATAGTAGCTGCATCGTAATATCCGGAAACTACAATATTATCATTTCCATCTATTGCTATTGACGTACCAAACTCATCACCAAATACTGTAATGCCGGTTTTTACCCATCCTGTAGAACCATTATCTTTTCCATGAGAAGAAACAAAAAAGTCGATGCCATCACTTGAACTAACAGCAGGTCCATACCCCGGGAAATTTGCATTGTCACTAATCCCACCTGTTATATATATTGAATCTGAATCATATGCTATTCCCCCAACCTGATCTTCACCGGTACTGTTTATTTGTTCCAGCCAATTAAAATTTCCATTAACATCAAATGACATTAAAACAATATCTAAATTTCCTGGATTTGAATTTGTGACCCGGTCCAATTCAACACCAGCTTGGTCACGTAAAACAAAATCCCAACTATATCCAAATTCACCATTAAACTGTCCGGCCACAAAAACATCCGTACCATCTGTTGTTATTGCTGTTGTTGGGTTAAAACTGTAGTTTCCATTGTCAACTTCCGCATATGAGGCCCATTGTAAATTTCCATTTGCATCGTAAGCTAAAATAACGTTTTGGCTGTATCTTCCATCATCAGGTAATGAAATATTACCTGAGAGCCCTTCAAACTGGGAATCATCATTATAATGACCGGCTAAAAAAACACCATTGTTATAGGCTGCTATATCATGCCCCTCAACATAACGATCGGCCCCAGTTGTTGCACCTCCTCTATAAACCCATTGTAAGTCTCCTGAATTATCATATTTTGCAATGAATAAATCAGAATAGTTGTCATATCCGTTTATTGTACCAGTAGTTGCTGTTGTGCCCTGAAACTGCGCAGTAACATTCCCTCCAGATGAATAATACCCGGTGATATAAAAATCGCCGTTTGGAGCAACAGATATAGCATGTATCCTGTCGTCTTCTGTGCTACCAATTTTAAATGCCCATAATAAAGCCCCGGTATTGTCGTACTTTGCAACAAATCCATCTTCATTTCCATATGTACCGGTAAAATCCTGACTTGGTTGAGCACCTGCAGGATATATTGCGCTTAAATTGGCATCTTCCCAATAACCAACAACATATACATCACCTGTTGTATTGTCTACGGCAACATCAAGTGCAGCAACATCACTGTTAAAATACATATCTGTTGCCCAATTCCATGATGGAGTTTGCGCAAAGGTTATTGCTATTGCGCCAAATAAAAAAATAAACCAGCTAAACCCCTTTCTCTGCATATGTCTTAATTAATTGACCCCGTTTTACAAGCAATTCACGAAAACATTTTATTAATGAAAATAACTGAAATACAGTAATATTCATATCTTCAATGAACTACTATTTATACTTTCCAAACCAACACCAATTTTTTTGCAACATTTTATTATTTTGTAACATCTCTTTTATCATACAAATTCATCAATATCGACTTATTAAAACCATTTAGTTATTATTACGACAAAAACACCATTGGCCCTGATATTTTATGATGATATTTCTCAAACAACTAGGTGATTTTACTCACCAATTAAGTCTACGGTATATTTTCACCTTTGTTTTGATAAAAATATGGTATAAAACACCCAATTTCAATAACCTCTTAAACATTAAGTTAGTAATGGTTTTTTAAGCAGTCCCGTATTAATATAAAACAGTCATCAATATTGACAGATTTTTCAATAAAAAAATTCGTTTTTATTCGCAATAGAATCCCATTTATGCATTGAAAAGCTTTTTTAAACAAATTTTCTAATGGTTAAATAAAACAATCTGTTAGAATGAATTAAACCAATCATTGTGAAAAAGCTCAATGAAGTTGATGAGTCAAAAAACAGGATTGTTTCGTCCTGTGTCCTCCCAATGGCAATAATTTTCATATACCCGGAATTATTTTTCTAATTGATTAATCAAAAAGAACATTTGAAGATTAACTTTGTTACCTGAATTGAACAGTACGGGGGATTGACAAAATGTTATTAAAAAGACGAAATTGGCTGCCTACATCAGCGAAAGAAATGAAAGAACTGGGATGGGAGCAGGCCGATGTAATATTGTTTACCGGTGATGCATATATTGACCACCCAGCTTTTGGGGCAGCCGTAATTGGCAGGTTACTGGAAAGCCTGGAACTTAGAGTTGCAATAGTTCCGCAACCCAATTGGCAAGACGACTTACGGGATTTTAAGAAACTAGGGGCCCCACGTTTATTTTTTGGCGTATCAGGCGGGGCCATGGACCCCATGATAAACCATTACACGGCCAATAAAAGATTACGCTCAAACGATGCATACACACCCGGAGGACAGGTTGGAAAACGCCCAGATTATGCCACCAGTGTGTATACCAAAATATTAAAAGACCTTTACCCTGAAACTCCTGTAATAATTGGTGGAATTGAGGGTTCCCTGCGCAGGCTAACACATTATGATTACTGGAGCAACAAACTAATGCCACCTATTTTGGAATGGGCCCCCGGCGATTTGCTGATATACGGTATGGGAGAACAGGCCCTGATTGAAGTTGCAGAAAGAATGATCAGGGGAGAAAGCATTCATACCATACACGATATTAAACAAACCGTGTTTTGGGTAAACAACCCCGAAGACCTTCCCGATATGGGAGCACAAAAGGAAATCTATTCGCATGAGGAATGCCTTGATTCAAAACTGTATTTTGCCAAAAACTTCAGGGTGATTGAAACCGAATCGAATACCATTGAAAGCCGCAGGCTTATACAAAAATGCGGCAACAGGTACGTGGTAGTGAATAAACCATATCCTCCCATGACTAGTGAACAAATTGACCGTTCATTTGATTTGCCCTATACGCGAATGCCCCACCCGCGTTACCATAAAAAACCACCCATACCGGCATACGAAATGATCAAGTTCTCGGTGAACATTCACATGGGATGTTTTGGAGGATGCAGTTTTTGCACCATTTCGGCACACCAGGG
>JBNLCS010000081.1:0-6765 GCA_050303935.1 Bacteroidales bacterium | reverse complement strand
TTTATTTTCTCATAAGCATCATCAATGTCAAGCGTTCCGTTTTTTACATTGTGTAGAAGCTGTTTAATTTCTTCCTGTTTCATGTAAGATATTAATTAAGATTGGGAAATATTCATGTTGTGTAATCAAAACTTCCGGTTTTGTATCCACTTGCGTCTAATGTTACAAATTCAAACCCGAATTGTTTAAGTTTATCCGATATCGATAAAAGAAGTTTTCTGTTAAGAATTTTTTCCATATGTTCAGGAAACACTTCAATGCGGGCTAATTTATCGTGTGTTCTCACTCTGGCACCATCGAAACCTAGAGAAATAAGATAATCTTCAGCCTGTTCAATTTGGTTTAATTTTTTTTCGTTAATTTCTGATCCGTATGGCAATCTTGTAAGCAAACAGGCATAAGCTGGTTTGTTCCATGTTGGAAGTTTTAAGTATTGCGATGCCTTTCTAATATCTTGTTTGGTAAAACCTGTATCTTTTAAAGGGCTTAATATGCCCAATTCTTTCAGGGCTTTGCTTCCTGGTCTGTAAACGTGTTGGTCATCCGCATTGGTTCCTTCTGCAACATTTAACAGGTTTTCATGTTTAGCAATTTCTTGTAACTTTTTAAAAATAAAAGTTTTACAAAAATAGCAACGATCGTTTGGGTTATGTTTGATAATATCAATTAGGGGGATGTTAATTATTTCATGACTTATATTATGAATTTGGGTAAATTGTTCTGCTTCTTTTAATTCCCGTTCCGGGATATAAACTGTATTGATTGTTACTGCTTTAACCTGATTGTTTAAAACCTTGTGTGCGGTATGTAGTAAAAATGAACTATCAACACCTCCGGAAAAGGCAATAATAACACTTTTAAGATTCGCGAAATATTCCTGAAGGGCAGATATTTTTTGTTTTAATTCTTTGTCCATTCTTTAGTTGTGAATATTTGCAGGATAAGTTTGTATGCTTCACTTAAAGATATAGATTTTTTCTTTGCCAACAGAACGCAATGTTCGTATTCGGGTTTCTGTTTAATTACTTCTCCATTTAGCAGCGCTTTCTTAATTTTAATTTGTATCCCATCAATAGATATTGTATCAAATTTTCGTTCCAATTCTATTTTGTCAGCTATAAAATAACGCAGTCCGAATGTAGTTGTTTCTTTTAACAATATACTATTTATTGTTTCAAGTTTTTCTTCTTTACAAAGTATGCTCACTTTGTGGGCTGGTCTGTTTTTTTTCATTTGAATGGATGATACATACACATCATCAGCACCTGATTCAAAAAGCTTATCAAATAAGTACGAAAAAAATTCCGGATTCATGTCATCAATATTACATTCAACAATGTAACATTTTGAACGGATGGTTTTATTTTCGGATTCACCGAGAACAACACGCAGTACATTCGGTATATCAAATTTTTTGGTACCTAGTCCATATCCAATTTTAATGGGTTTGAAATTCAACTGCTCTTCAAATTGGTTTACATTACTGGCAATTACAGCAGCACCAGTTGGAGTAGTAGTTTCTTCGTTAAGTAGACCAGTTTTAACCGGCATGTTTTTAGTTATTTCAAATGTAGCTGGTGCCGGTACCGGAAATGTACCATGATCACATTTAACAAACCCGCCGCCAAGTTGAACAGGAGAACTAATTACTAATTCGGGATTTAGATATTCTATACAAACAGCATTTCCCACTATGTCAACTATCGAATCAGTTGCCCCTACTTCGTGAAAGTGTACTTTATCTATAGTGGTGCCATGAATTTTAGCTTCGGCAATTGCAATTCTTTCAAAAGTATCGATGCTTCTTTGTTTTACAAAATCAGACAGGTCACTGTTATTAATTATCTTTTTAATGTCAATGTAGTGCCGGTGGCTATGGTGATGATTATGATCATGGTGATGATGGTGTTGGTTTTTAAGGATCACATCCACTTTGGTGCCCGTGATACCATTTTTGATGTCTTTTTTAACCTGGATTTCATATTCCTCTTGGATGCTCAGTTTTGCTAATTCTTTTTTAAGGTGTTCACTGTCAACTCCTAAATCTATAAGAGCGGCCAGGTTCATGTCCCCGCTAATTCCTGTAAAACAATCATAGTATAATACTCTCATTCAATATATTTTTTCCATGTAAATACATTAAACTAGCTTTAAGAAGGACACTATCCAACCTTTTTGAACATACGTTTAAGCCTTATGTTAAATGGGAAGCGTTTGTCTTTATCTAAGGATAACCAAATAAATTTTGGGGCCCCAACAATATGGTCTTCCGGCACCGGGCCCCAGTATCTGGAATCATATGATCCGTCACGGTTATCACCCATCATAAAAAAGTAATCCATTTCAAAAGTATAACTGTCAGCTACATTTTCGTCAATATAGATAGTACTGTCTACCACTACCAGTTTATGGCCTTCATAATTGTTAATAATCCTTTGGTAAAGCGGAAGGTTATCAAGATTAAGTTCAACCGTTACACCTTTTTTAGGAATTACAAAGGGGCCAAAGTTGTCCAATGTCCAGTTGTAACTTTCTTTAGTATTTGGAAACATGCTGTAGTTGGTTCTCGGTTGATGTTGTTTTTCCATTTTAACCACTACCGGATTCTTTTTTATTGTTTCGAACCCTTCATCTGTGAGGTTTAAAACATATTTACCGTATGCTTCCTTTACAATGTCCCCACTATACTTACTTAGTTCAAGATCCTCAAATATTTGTTGTCTGATATTATTCCCATTTGTAAATACTTCATATTTAAACTGACGGGTTTTATAGTTGGGTTCTCTTTGTGAATTGGTATAAACAATGCCATCTATTACCTGTAACGTATCCCCGGGGATTGCGACACATCTTTTTATGTAATTATCCCTTTTATCAACAGGCCTGGACCTAATAGTAAAACGCTTTGATAAATCATTTTTCACTTCATTAATCAGTTGGGATTCATTATAGTTCCTAAACCTTCCTGTACCCCTGATCTGGTTTACATAACCATAAATATAGGACTTGTAGCTATTGTCGGTCATTTCTAAGAAAACCGTATCACCAGCCGGGAAATTAAATACTACAATGTCATTTCGTTTAATTTTAGTGAATCCGGGAAGACGATTGTAATCCCATTGAATTAGTTTACTATAATATTCTTTAGTGCCTATTTTATTTTGTACAAATGGCAGAGAAAGTGGTGTGTTGGGAATTCGGGGACCGTATTTTGTTTTACTTACAAACAGGTGGTCGCCAATTAGTAAGGTTTTTTCCATTGATCCTGTTGGGATCTTATAATTTTGAAAAAGAAAAATATTAATTACAGTCACGGCCAGTATGGCAAATATTAATGCATCGATCCATTCTATTACAATATGGTTCTCCTTGTTTCTTTTTTTCCAGGGGGTCCAGTTTACTTTTTTACTGATATACATATCGAATATTACAGGCAATCCTAAAAGGAACCAATAGTTACCCAGCCAGATAACCCATAGAACATAAACTATGCTAACCAGTGAAAAGCTACTAACAGAACGTTTTTTGTGATAGTCCCTAATTTCTTCCTCGGGTGCTTTTTCTTTGATAGTAACATGAACAATGTTACTGTATTTTTCCTGTAATGATTTAGAATTCCCAAAAGTGAAAATATTAAGGATAAAATCTCCAATTGCCAGGAATAACATCACATATGCTTCTGAAATGGATATATTTTTTACGATATCGTTTTTTTTACGTACCCTTAAATGTGATGACATTTTTCCGGGTGTGCCTCCAAAATAGTTTGAAAGTGGGACGAAGACAAACAAATAAATTGCCATAATAATGGTCCTGGTTGATGAACTCATTGTTTCAATAGCAATTAGTATCAAAACTATAAATAATGCTATAAAAATATCTGTCGATCTTGCTTTTCTAGTTAGTTTAATGTCAGCAATCTCTAAATTTTCCTTTTTACTAAATATATCAGTCATTTTATTAAAAATATTATCAGTATTTATCTTATTATTTTAAACAGTTGCTTCCAACGAATTTTATTTAATCCAGCTTCGGTTTTATTAAATGAAAACCATACAAATATAGCTTTTCCAACTATATGGTCTTCGGGGACAAAGCCCCAAAATCTTGAATCAAATGAGTTATGCCTGTTATCACCCATAACAAAGTAATAATCTTTTTTAAATGTATAACTTTCTGCTATTTTTCCATTAATATAAATCTTATTATTTATTACTTCTAAATTATTCCCTTCATATGCTTTAATTACTCTTTCATATAATGGTAAATTAAAAATATCGATAGTTATTGTTTGATTTTTTGCTGGTACATATATAGGGCCGTATTTGTCTTCTGCCCACAAATGGTGAATGCTATAAGGAAAGATTGAGTAGTTAAAAACGGTGCCCTCTACTCTTTCAACTTTTCTTATCCCTTTTATGCTTTCGAGCTTTTCTATTTCACGGGCATTTTGTTCAGTTAATGAAAGTTCGTATAGCCAGGTTGAACGGTTTAACTTAATATTTTCGTATGAAATACCATATTTTCGTAGTATTTCATATGGTATTTCATTACCGTCGGTTTTAATAAGGTAGTTAAATTTTAGTTGTGTACTATTTTTCTGTTCGGCATTATTTATGAATATTTTCCCATGTTCAATTTTTAGAGTGTCGCCTGCCGTGGCTACGCATCTTTTAATGTAATACTGTCTTTTATCAATGGGGTGAAAAGTAAGATCCAGTTGTTCAGGGAATTCTTCTATATTATTCTGTCTTTTAAATGCATAATAATCTTGATCGTACTGTACATTTAAAACTGTATCACCAACAGGAAGGTTAAATACTATAACATCATCTTTTCTTACATTTCTGAAACCTTTAAGTCTTTTATAAGGAAGTTGTATTTTATTAATGTAAGATCTGAAAAATGTGCCAGGAAAATAGTTAAAAGTAAAAGGAAGCCCAATTGGAGTAATAGGCATACGGGGACCGTAATGCAGTTTACTTACAAATATAAAATCTCCATTTTTGAGTGTGTTTTCCATAGAAGGTGAGGGGATAACAAAAACACCAACGATGAAAGTCCTTAAAAAAAATGCTATAAAAATGGCAATTACTATGGCATCAATTAAATCATTCCTGAATTTGTATTTTTTTTCTTCCCGGAACCAAAAGCGCCATTTTATTTTTCTTATAAGAAAAGCTTCAAGAATAATTGCGTTACCAATAAAAAACCAGGGGTTGCCAATCCATACAACCAATAGTGCGTATAAAATTGATACAGTTGCAAATTGGAAATACTGGTTTCTTATTATTTTTAAAAACACAACGATTGAATTAGATTAAATGCCCAATAAATCATTCATGCTGAATATACCTTTCTTATCATGAATGTATTCAGCTGCCAATACAGCCCCTAAGGCAAAACCTCTCCTGTTTTTGGCTGAATGTTTTATGGTGATATAGTCAACTTCTGAATCATATTTAATTTCGTGAATCCCTGGTACTGCTTCTATCCTATGTGCTTTAATGGCCAATTCATCAGGCTTTATTTCCTCGTTTTCATCCAGTACCCATTTGTTTTTTCTTTTGAAATTGTTCAAAATGCCTTCGGCCAGGGTAATGGCAGTCCCACTGGGAGCATCCAGTTTCTCCGTATGATGTGTTTCGTCCATACGTACATTGTAGCTGTCAAATTTGTTCATGATAGCTGCTAAATGTTTGTTCACATTAAAGAAGATATTGACCCCAAGGCTGTAATTTGTGGCATAAAAAAATGTGCCGTTCTTTTTTTTACAGTATTCAGATACTTCATTTAATTTGTTGTGCCAGCCTGTAGTGCCTGATACAATGGGTGTACCGGAATCAATACATTTGATTATATTGTTATAGGCAGATGAAGGGATTGAAAAATCAATAGCTACATCACATTTCTGTAAATTTTCACTGTTAAAATCCTGTTGGTTATCAATGTCTATTATTAAATTGATAGTATGGCTACGATTTCTGGCGATCTTTTCAATTTCTTTGCCCATTTTACCATAGCCAATTAATGCAATTTTCATGTTTTAAAATTTTGTTTAAATGTAACAACAAAAAAGGGAAGCATACCTTGCTTCCCTGTTAAAAATATTTAATTCAATTTTTATTTTACTGCTTTTACAACGGCTTCAAAAGCTTCCGGATGGTTCATGGCAAGGTCTGCCAGTACTTTTCTGTTTAATTCAATACCTTTTTTGTTAATTTTTCCAATAAATTCCGAATATGACATATCATATGGTCTTACCGCAGCATTAATACGTTGAATCCAAAGTGCACGGAAATTTCTTTTTTTGGTTTTACGGTCACGGTATGCATATTGCAATCCTTTTTCATACGTGTTTTTTGCAACGGTCCACACATTTGACCTTGCACCAAAGTTACCTTTGGTTTGCTTCAATACCTTTTTTCTTCTTTTGCGTGAAGCAACTGCATTTACTGAACGTGGCATAATTTTTCATTTTGTGGAAGTTAGCGATCCGTTAAATTAATACGAATACTTATTTGGCTAAAATCCTGGTTAAATACTAAAAAATTTTTTGATTTTTCTGACTATTTCATCGCAAGCAATAATTTGGCATTGTTTTCATCTGCTTTATGAACAGTACCAAAGTAACTTAAATTACGTTTACGTTTTGTTGCCTTTTTTGTCAGAATGTGGCTTTTAAAAGCATGTTTTCTTTTAATCTTCCCTGTTCCGGTAAGCTTATAGCGCTTTTTTGCACCGGAATTAGTCTTCATTTTAGGC
>JBNLCS010000080.1:0-5280 GCA_050303935.1 Bacteroidales bacterium | reverse complement strand
TAATCAAGAGCCTTTTTAAAAATGATGCTTCTAGATGTTCTGTTTGCATAAACCAGTGTAACATTGGTATTGGGTGCCTCATACAATGCCGACTTCAATATCGACATTAACGGCGTAATCCCGCTACCTGCACCAACGAGCAGTAAATGTCTTTTTTTATTGTCCGGTTTAAACACGAATTCACCGTATGGTTTTAACACCCTTATTTTGTCACCAGTTTTAACTTTTTCATTAATATATTTTGAAACCAGGCCGTTTTCAACCTTTTTAACCGTGATGGCTATATCCTTATCAACACAAGCCGCAGTATTTAAAGAATATGCCCTGGTTTCTGTTTTACCGTTAATATCAAAAATCAGAGTTAAAAACTGCCCGGGCAAATATTTAATTTTTTTCATCCAAGGCTTTTTAAAACAAATGGTAACAGAATCATTCGACTCTGTTATCACATCTTTAACTTTTAATTGATAATCACCTGCAATCATATTGTTTTAGTTATAATAAAATACAATCCATATATGGTAAAGTGAAATAAATGTAATAACAAGAGAAAATGATACATGCATGATCATCCATAGCTGAAAGTACCATTTTGCCCTGGTTTTAATAACATCGAGGTTAAACATCCCCAATAGGAAATTTGCATAAAAAGCCATGGTTAGAAGTAATAAATATGCAAATCCGGGTTTGGTAGAGTGAATATAAAAGAACAAAGGAGTCAATACACCCATCCATGTGTGTATGGTATAGAAACGTTCAACAGTATAAGGGTTTTTAGATTTGATCCTCACAAATGTCATCATCCACTGATATACAATAATAAGGAACACCAATAACCCTGACCATCTTCTGTAAGCTTCATTTTGCTGCATGCTTTCTAGTGAATCAAATTTCAATTGAAACACCTCTTGTAAAACATATAAAATGAACAGAACTGCCCCCAGATAAACATAGGTTGTATTTCTCCTCATGATTTTATTATTTTTTGTTCAATTTCAAATTTTAAACAAAGAACTAAGTGTTTCCTCAGCCACAAGCTTACCAACACTATCCACAAACTCCTCAGCGGTGGGCAGGCAATACCCTTCAGATGGCCATTTTTTCCCAATTTCGGGAACCTGGGGAAACGTTTTTGCTTTTTCAAGGTATTGATTAAACGTTGCAACGGCCCCCTGCCGGTAAGCCATTATAATATCCTTTACCTCTGCAAAACTTAACGAATCTTTAGGATAAGTCCAGGTTGTGGCCCCCATTATATCCCCGAGTTCCCAATCGGTTTTCATAGTCTCGGCATGGTCATTATGGCATGTTACACAAGCTGCAGCAACTGCAAAATCAGGAAACATAGCTGTATGTAATGAATTTTCAGAATCGTAAAAGAATTTCGCCATTGTGTCCGACCTCATTTCTATAAATAATTCATCCTGCTTACCCACAAACCTATTTGATTTACGCACCGGAAAATCAGAACCCAAATACAATCCTAACGGAACTTTTCCTTTTCTTATATCTGCGCTTATACCTCTTAAAAATAAAGCTGGTAACGGACCAGCCATCACATCATCCTGTTCCCAGTCTTCATCAAATTTTAACCCCTGACCCTTTCCTTTCCCAACAATAGCTTTTGTGTATAATGTACGTGCAACATCATTTTCGTGCGCAACCATTTTAAATGCCTCTTCAACGGAATACTCCTTGGCATTTCCTTCAACTTCCCCTTCTTCCGGAATTGTACCACATGCACAGGCCAGACAAAAAATTAAAGATAACCGCGCAGCATTTTTAACCCTTTTTAATATATATATAGATTTCTTCATACTATATGAATTTTTAAAGTAAAACTACTCACATATTATAAAAAACACTTAATATTCAGATGCTTCGATCATTGTAGACGATAATACCCTATACACTTTTATCCATGCATTTTTGACCTCGATTGTAAAATCATCTCCCAATCCCACCTCCAGTGTCTCAATCAAAGCTGCCCCTACAGTATCGTAACTTTCTTTAGGTACATGGTACCCCCTATGTTTTTTACCCAGATCCTGTACTGCCGGCACAATAGCATCAAGGTTATTCAATCCATTTACAGCAGTTGCAATCATTGACATTAATTTTTCCCCTTGCTCTTTCATATCACCTTTAAACAAAGGTTTTAAGGAAGGGTCTTTTTCAAATAACTTTCCATAAAAAATCTCTGCAGCCTTATCAGCAATGGGCACTACTTTTTGAAATGAATCCTGAACTAATAAAATCTCCGAATTTGTCATAACTTTAAATTTTAAATGAGTAATCAATTTTATTTGTAAGCAAAAATACTTATTTATTACTCAACCCATCATTTTTTATAGTTAATTTTAATTATAAATTATTTTATAAATATTATACCCTAATTTTAACAGGGGTAATACTTTATTTTTCACATTTTTATTTACATACACCCCATTTGCTAAATACATATTTCGCTTAAAGTGGTACATAAAATTGAACATATACTCGAAAACCACTAAAAAAAATAAATCAATAATCTATATATCAAATTAATACAAACAAAAAAACACATTATACACATTCATACTATTAAACATAACAGGGCTTATAACATACAAAATATTTTATTCAATATAATAGAATAAAATTTAAATTATAATCAACAAAAAACCAATATAAATAAATTAATTATAAATAATTATAGATTTATATACATTATAAATACTTTTTATTTTTCATTCTCATAACAAAAATTTATGAATTAACAAGGCTAGCTCTATTGCTAAATGATAAAACTAAAATGTATTGGTAATTACGTACACTGAACATTACGATAATGATGCACGATGAATGCAATATAGAACGAAACCGGGCCCTATAAAAGACTTAACAAAGCGAATTAACAGAGACAAATACCGACAGCAAATCTTCCTGTATTAAAGCCATCCCTTCTTGCCGAAAATAACTTAGGGGTTTCGTAAGTACAAATCTCTGATGTTTCAATATTATTTTTCTTTAAACCTGCGATTAATAATTGTTGTTTGTTTATTTGCCATAAATCCAGGTGAGCTCCTGACTTTTTATTATTTTCATTACCAATAAACTTTCCATACCCCTTATTATAAAATAAGGAGAAAACATCTTTCCCTACTTCATAACATCCTGAACAGATTGAAGGTCCAATGTAGGCCACAATATCTTCCGGGTTACACGTAAACGAGCCTCTCATCTTTAAAATTGTATTGATACATATTTCCCTGTATGTACCCTTCCAACCGGCATGAACCGCAGCTACAATTTTCATTTTAGGATCAAAAAGCAAAACAGGTACACAATCTGCTGCCAGAACAATTAAAAACACATTTTTTCTGTCCGTAATAAGGGCATCGGTATTCCCCAAATCACTTTCTGTTTTTGTAATTATTTCAACATTACCTGTATGGCACTGATCAGGGAAAATAAGACAATCTGGTGATGTGTTCAACTCATTTGATAACTGTTCACGGTTCTGTTTTACTACACCATTGCTATCTGTTTTGTAACTTATATTATAATCAATCTTCTCATCTTTCTTTGTAACAAAATGAAATATAT
Source organism: Bacteroidales bacterium (assembly GCA_050303935.1). GTDB lineage: Bacteria > Bacteroidota > Bacteroidia > Bacteroidales > JBNLCS01 > JBNLCS01. The sequence continues at coordinate 1,692 of JBNLCS010000080.1, read as the reverse complement.
CGTTATGAGCAGAGAGCAAATGGGATTTTATATCGGAAATTATCTTTTGCATTACTTATTGTTTTTCTCAAGTCTTGTTCTTCTTATCTTAAAGTTTAAGAACGCCCATAAAACACTAAACAAAGGACTTAAAATATTAAAAAAGCAGAACGGTAAATAGGTTAACACCGGAACTCCCAAAACCGAAGACTGGGTAGCACCACAGGTATTCCACGGGACCAATACACTTGTTTGTGTACCTGCGTCTTCCAACGCACGGCTCAACACTTCAGACTTCAGTCCTTTTTGTTTATACAATTCAACAAACATCCTTCCGGGCACCACAATAGCAATATATTGATCAGAAGCTGTAATATTGAAAAAAATACTGGTACAAACTGTTGTAAGCACAACAGAACCTGTAGATTTGGCAAACCGTATAACCGATTTTGCAATACGTTCAAGAAAACCAGCAGCCTCCATAGCACCACTAAAAACCATGGCAGATATAATAAGCAATACAGTGTTTTTCATTCCCCACATACCGCCGGATTGTAACAAATCGTTAATAGAATCTTGATTTGTTTTAAGCGATAAATTCATAAAAATCGACCTAAATAAAACATCTAACGTACCAGTTGCGTTATTCCCAATTTGCTGAATGTAATTCAATATAAATTCCTTTTGAAAAATTAATGCACAAACGGCACCCAAAACAACCCCTGCCCCCATAGCAGGCAATGCCTTTACCTTACTTATTATTAAAACAATAAGAACGCCCGGAACTATCATTAGCCAAGGTGTAATATTAAAAACAGAGGCAATACTTTCTTTTACCTCAAGAATATTTGTTTCAACCCCCTGATAGTTATAATTAATACCAATAAGCATAAAAATAGCTAGAGTGAGTATCATTGCCGGGACCGTTGTAAACAACATGTATCTGATATGTACAAAAAGATCAGTTTGGGTCATCGCTGAAGCCAAGTTAGTAGTATCACTAAGGGGTGATATTTTATCTCCAAAATAAGCCCCTGAAATTATTGCCCCGGCTATTAATCCCGGGTGCACCCCCATAACAGCGCCAATGCCATTCAATGCTATGCCAATTGTTGCTACAGTTGACCATGAACTTCCCGTTGCCAGGGATACTAAACCACACACTATTACGGAAGTAACCAGAAAAAAAACCGGTTTAATAATCCCCACCCCATAATAAATAAATGCAGGTACTACACCGCATAACAGCCAAGTCCCGGCTAATGCCCCAATTAAAAGTAAAATTCCGATAGCGGTTAAAGCTGACTTAACCCGGAACCATATTTTTCTTACAATGTAATTTGTACTTTTCCCCTGCATATAAGCCAGCCATGAAGCCACTATGGCTGCAATAAGTAAGGCACCCTGATTGGGACCCCCAAGAGTATTATCAAAAAACAAGATGACATTTATGGTTAAAAGAATGATTAAAACAACGACAGGTATCAATGATCTCGTTAATGTTATCTTGTTTTTCTTCATGTTTGTCAAATTGTTTAAAAACTGTGAATATAATTAATAAACATCTTGAAATTTAAGGTGTTTATAAATAAATTATAATTGTAAATTTGTTAAATATATGTAATTTTTAAAATGCAAGTTCGTTAAAAAATATAAAAGGTATAGTTTTTGGAGAAGGCTTATACAGAAAGGATGAGTTGATATATACTATAA
>JBNLCS010000079.1:0-4857 GCA_050303935.1 Bacteroidales bacterium | reverse complement strand
TCTTACGCTAATAGGTGGCCTTGCTATTTTTTTATACGGCATGAACCTTATGAGCGAAGGCGTGAATAAATCAGCAGGAAAGCAGCTAAGAGATCTCCTTAGGTTATTTACAAAAAACAGGTTTGCCAGTTTACTTACCGGAACCATAACTACGAGTATACTGCAAAGTAGTAGCGCTGTTTCGGTAATGGTAATAAGCCTTGTAAAAGGTGGTTTAATGAAATTCCCACAAACTTTTGGAATTTTACTGGGTGCCGGAATCGGGACCACAATTACTGCTCAGATTATTGCTTTTAAAATTACGGATTATGCCCTTTTACTAGTAGCAATTGGGTTTTTCATCAATATCCTGATAAAAAAACAAATAATTAAAGTTATAGGAACCTCTCTCCTGGGGTTTGGCCTGTTATTTTACGGGCTACATTTGATGTCAGATGCCATGGCACCCCTGCGTAATTATGAACCATTTTTAAATTTTCTAACTACGCTTGAAAAACCATGGGCAGGTGTGCTTGCCGGTTTATTGTTTACTGCCTTGATACAAAGCAGCAGTGCCTTTATAGGAATAATTATTGTATTGGCATCGCAGGGTTTACTCAAAATTGAAGCAAGTATTGCCCTGTTAATAGGTTCAAATATTGGAACAACTGCAACAGCTATTTTGGCAAGTTTTAACGCTGGCTATGAATCAAAGCGTGTTGCCCTGGCATTTTTTATGATTAAATTAATTGGGGCCATCGCTATTTTTTGGTGGATACCGGGTTATGCAAAATTTGTTTCTAATGTAAGTGAAATTGTATTGCATAAAGGAGATGTGGAAATGTCCAGGCTTATTGCCAACGCACATACCCTGTTTAATATCTTTGTTACTATTACACTTTTACCTTTCACTAAATTTTTATCCAATCAAATTGTAAGGCTAATTCCTGCAAAAAATGATGGCGCTGTTGTTCCCGTTCATGTAAAATATATTAACGAGAAGCAACTTTCTAATCCCGCTATTGCCTTGCTGTTAAGTAAAAAAGAACTGCTGCACATGGGGCATTATGTTAGAGAGATGTTAGAAGAGATAGTATTCCCTTTTATAGAAAAGAAGAAAAATTCAATAACTTTGATAAGGAAAAATGAAGAAAAAGTTGATTACCTGAGAAAAGAAATTGCCGTTTATATAACAGCAATCAGTCAGCACAACATGGAAAAAAGTCTCACCAGGGAAAGTTTCAGGACACTATACATGAATGCAGAACTTGAGGAAATAGCAGATATCATTTCAAATACAATGGTTAAAAAGGCCGAGGAATGGATTGACGGAGAAAAATCATTCTCTAAGAAAGGAATACTGGAAATACAAAATTTCCACAAACAAACGTTGGACCAATTCACCAAGGTTTTAGAGGTAATTGATACACATGATTTGAAAGTTGCAGGGTCATTAAAGGACGAATACAAAAAACTCAGGACCGTATCAGACGAACTAAAACTGAGTCACTATGAAAGGCTGAGCCACAATATTTCCGAAAGTATACAAACAAGCAAATTACATATGGAGATCATGGGATCGCTGCGCATGGCCCATAGCCATATGGCAAATATTTTACGAATCATTTTAAAACCTGAATAATCTAATATAATGAATTTGTCAGTCTTTCTAATTATGATATTGATGACTTTTATGTTTTACCAGATTTTTTTCAGAAAGAAAAGGCCAAAATTAATTGCACTTCCTGAAGATTACAAAGTGATTTTGCTCAAATATGTCCCATTTTATCGTGAACTTAATGAAGCTGAGAAACTTCAGTTTGAACAACGTGTACAAAACTTTTTAAGTACAACCAAAATAACCGGGGTAGAAACACAGGTAGATGATACCGACAGATTGCTTATAGGTGCCAGTGCCATAATACCGGTATTTTATTTTCCCAAATGGCAATATATTAACCTAAATGAAGTTTTACTTTACAATAATTCCTTTAATGAAAAATTTGAAACGGGCCGTGGTGGAGCAATACAAGGAATGGTAGGATCAGGCTATATGGAAGGTAAAATGATCCTTTCGAAACCTGCTTTACGATTGGGGTTTGAAATAGCAAATGACAAAAAAAATGTTGGAATACATGAGTTTATTCATTTAATTGATAAAACAGATGGACAAACCGATGGTATTCCTGAAATTTTATTGGACAAACAATATAGCATCCCATGGATTAACTTGATGCAAAAGGAAATTGACAGGATACACAATATAAAAAGCGATGTTAATCCGTATGGGGGTGTTAATAAAACAGAATTCTTTGCAGTAATTGGTGAATATTTTTTTGAAAAACCGGCATTGCTTAAACGCAAACATCCTGAAATTTATCAGTATCTTGAAAAAATATTTACGGTAGATTTGTCAAAGAAATACAGTAATGAAAACCATACTTCACAACTGCGGAGAAATGATCCGTGCATTTGCGGAAGTGGGAAAAAATACAAAAATTGTTGTCTTGTTAAATAAATTAATTAAACTCAAAAAAGCAGAATATGAAAAAGAAGTTATTATTTCCGGTTATTGTACTGTTGTTAATGTTTTCAACTGGCTCAAAATCACAGGTGTTTATAGGGGGTAGTCTGAACCTGAATTTGCGATCAGATGATGGAGGTAGTAATTCGTATACAAATTTTAGTCCACGGGTAGGTTATCGCTTAAGTGAAGTATTGGCTGTAGGTGGTAGATTATCAATCGCTCAAAACAAATCTAAAGACGCAAATGGTGATGTAACGAACAAAAATACCGAAACAACAATTGGAGGATTTGGTCGTTACTATTTTAGTGCATCTGATTCAAAAGTACGTTTTTACGGACAAGGAGCAGCTGATATCATGTTGAATAAAATAGTTGTTGGGACTAACGAAAACAGTTCAACCAGTTTTGGTTTAGGCATCAGGCCAGGTATTGAAGTTGGCGTAAGTGAAAAAATTAAACTGGATGTACTTTTTGGGGCAGCAGGTTTAACCCTTGGTTTTGACGGAGGTGGAAACCAAGTGTATCTAAACTTGAACCAACTCTCTTTTGGTTTAATATATGAACTTTAGAAACGTAATTGCAATATTAATTAAATTTAAGTGGAATGTATGTTGTATATTTCACAACAATTAATTAATATTGCACTCCTTTTTAGAAAAAGGGGGAGCATAGCTCAGCTGGTTAGGGCATCCCGCCTCAGGCGAAGAATCCTTGGTTCGAGCCCAATGGGGTGGAACAAAACAGCAATCAGCATTGAAATAGAATATAGTTTTATACTATATTGGTCCCATAGCTCAGCTGGTTAGAGCATCCCGATTTATATCGGGAGGGTCCATGGTTCGAGCCCAATGGGGCACAGAACAATAAGTAACCAGCATTTGAAATAAAATATAGTATTATTCTATATCAGGTCCCATAGCTCAGCTGGTTAGAGCACCTGACTCATAATCAGGGGGTCCATGGTTCGAGCCCATGTGGGACCACTTAGAACCCGAACCGAATGGTTCAAAAAAGCCCGAAAGGGCTTTTTTTATTGACATTCGGTGAGCCCTTCAAAAATGCACCGGGTCAAAAAAACCCCTAAAAACCCACTATTCGGGTCAATCTGGGGTCAATAAATTTGCCATTGACCCGTTTTACCAGTATATTAGCCAGTATCATTTAAGTATTAGCAAGATGGGCGTAAAAATAAGGCCCCGGTTCAACCGGAACGGCAAAAAACTGGATGAAAACGAAAAGGCCAGGATTTCCATTGGCGTGTATTGGGATTCCAAAAAACGAAAATTTATCCATACCGACTATTTCGTCACCCAGGAACAATGGGACGCGAAAAAACTTTGTGTCAAACCCAATCACAACAATTACAAGTTTATCAATGCCAAACTGAACCAGCTTATCAGTAAGATTGAAACATACGAGTACGGTTTAATAAGCGGTGGGCAGTTTCTCACGGAAGAACTCCTGGAAGATTTTGCCCGGCGCAACTTTGAAAATTTTGCCAACATCACGTTTAATGATTTTTTCAAACGACAGATTGACAACCGGAAATTCAATACCGTAGGTACATTCAAAAGCCACAGAAAAACCTACAATAAATTCAACGAGTTCAAAAAGAATGTTGCTTTTTACGAAATGACATCAACCCTGGTTGAACAGTTCGAAGATTTTATGAAACAACAGGGGCTGATGCTCAATACCCGCTCCAACCATCATAAGAATATAAAAGCCAACCTGCATATCGCAGCCTCGGAAGGCTACATTGAACATATTAAAATCCCTTATGCTACCCAAATCGGTGGAAACACGGGAAAATTTAAAATCCGGAGGGAAAATGGAAGCATTGTCAACCTTGATTTTGAGGAAAGGGAACGGATAGAAAAACTGGATTATTCTACAAAACCAACGCAGAACAGGTACAGGAAAATTTTTCTTTTTATGTGCTATACGGGTTTGCGTATTTCTGACATGGAAAATATGAGACTGGAGCATTTGCACCACGATAGCAAAGGATACCAAATCGACCTTCGCAGCATGATTAAGACCGGGAAGCCAGTTTTTCTTGAACTGTTTGAACTGTTTCAGGGAAAACCTGAAATCATCCTGAAGGAATTTTTAAAGGATAAATTCGGGACGGACGATTATGACGAAATTAAGAAAGAAAGCAACAATGAAACAATATTTGACTACTTGACCGGGCAGGTACTGAACCGGGAACTGAAAGTCATTGCAGAGGATGCCAACATCTATAAAAACCTGACTGCCCACGTGGGAAGGCATACCTTTGGGACACACATGGCCATCCTGACAAACGGGGATGTTACTTTAATCCGGGATTTGCTTGGACACAGTAA
>JBNLCS010000078.1:0-3381 GCA_050303935.1 Bacteroidales bacterium | reverse complement strand
CATGAAGAACCTGAAGAAATTGAATTTTACATGTGTGGACCACCCATGATGAATGATGCAGTTAATAAAATGCTTTATGATCTTGGGGTTCCCGATGAAATGATTGCATTTGACGATTTTGGCGGATAATAAAAAAGAGGCTCACGGGCCTCTTTATACTTTAATTTCCTTATCAGTTTCAATTAAATATTCCTTGTTTTTAAGGTTTAGGATAAACTCCTGTTTGTTTGTGTTGGCGATGCATATAAATTCAACGGATTCACCAAGAATAGAAACCCTGAATGTTGCCCCATAATAGTTAAACTTAAAAGTAAGTTTTTTCCATTGTTTCGGTAAACAAGGAGAAATATAGATATGGTTTTTATCGAATTGTAGTCCCGCGAATGCAACAAATATTACGTTAAGCAAAGCACCAGTTACCCCCATATTAATTCCGTTAACAGGTATTTCTTCGTATTGAAATTCTTGTACTTCTGGTAATGTGTTTTTAAACAATTCATAACATAATTCAATATAATTGTTATGAAATGATATCAATGCATGGACCGGTTTGCTTAAAAGAGAGGCATGTGAAGTCCTTTTGTAGTAATAATCAAAATTATAATCAAGAAAATTTTTTTCAAGTAAATATCCGGTGTCAAGCATAATATTCCTTATCTCATTTGGATTAAGAAAATAAAATGGTAGTAATGCATCTGCTTGTTTGACCACCTGGTAGTCATTAACTTTTTTGCCCTCGGCAGAAAGGAATTTTTCCAGGTTGTGAAGATCCGGGAATTTGTTGCGGTAAGCAAGCCAGTCAATTTCTTTTAATTCAAAAAAACCAGAAAATTGCTCAATTATCTCGTCATCTGATATTTCTATTTTCATGAACATTGAAATATCTTTCCATTTTTCCAGATCATTTGTTGAAATATTTAAACCCTCCAGGATTTCTGCACAATTTTCATTATTCAGTTCATTAATTAAATTAAGTACCTGCTTAAATAACCACGTCAACATAAAGTTAGTATAGGCATTATTGTTCAATCCACTTTTGTTGGCGTTTGCATATTTGGTGTGAAACTCATCTGGTCCCAATACATTATTTAGGTTATACCGGTTTTTATTTCTATCAAATGAAACCGAATCCTGCCAGAAACGACAAATTTCAACCAATGTTTTTAAACCTATGTTTAAAATAAACTCTTTGTCATTTGTTGTTTTATAATAATGAATAATATTGTAAGCAACTGAAATATTTATATGGCTTTGCAGATAACTAGGGTTCTCAACCCATTTTTTGTTTACCGGGTCATATTTTTCTTTAAAAGACTGTTCATCCCCGTTAATTCCGCTTTTCCATGGGAATAATGCACCCTTTTTATTATATAAAGAAGCGTTTTTTAAAGCATTATTAAGACGGTTGAAACGATAATCAAGAATTTTTTTAGAGAGATCGGGGTGTTGCATGTTAAGCAATGGTAGTATAAACATTTCTTCCCAGCCTGTTAAACCGTTGTTGTTTTCTCCCTGAACACTGTATGTTGGTAATCCAGATACATTTTCAGGTGTGTTTTTCGAAAATGTAATAAAAAGATGATACAAATAGAAATTAATTAATGTTTGACTGTTTTCCTCATCTTCAATTTCAATTCCTGATTTTTTCCAAACTTCTCCCCACCCTTCAGAACATTCATCCAATACCTGGTCAAAATGGTGGTATTTTTGAATGGTTTCTTTCGCTTCTTTAATTTGTGAAGTAGGGTCCAACAAGAGATCGTAACTTTTAATATAAACAATCTTCTCAATTTTAAATGATTGGTTTTGTTTTAACCCTACTTCAAACTCTCCAAGAATTTCTCTTTCTTTGTGGTAGTAATCAATAAATGTATCGTATTGTTTATTATCAATAAAAAGATCTTGTTTATTCATGATGATTACCGATTTGTTAGATCTTAAAGTTTCAGCAATCATGTGCGATATGTTGTTAACACCTTCTTTTTCGGTAATATACAGGTGTTTCGTTTTTAAATACTTTTCATTATAAATGTTACCATTTATTTTATGGTTGAACTTAACTGTTGCACTATAATTAACAGGTTCAATAGTGTATTGCTGGGCAATTATGTTTGGGTTTTTAAAGTTAACTATTCTTTTGCTTTCAATTCGTGTTATCTGACCAATTTTATCTTTTACAACCATGTGTTTATGTAAAACACCGTTTTTTAAATCAAGGCATCTTTCAAATTCAAGAAAATCAGTACGGTTAATATCAAACCATGAACTAGTGCCTATTTTGAAATTTATATACCACCAATTTGGAAGGTTTACAATTTCATCCCTTTCAATTTTTTTGTCTTGTATACTGTGTAGTGCTTTATTATATAATCCAATCAGATAGTTTCCTGCATAATTTATATTTCCGGAAGAAGTTTCGTCCATGTTTGCCCTGGAAACAACATATCCATTACCAATTGATAAAAGTGTTTCAAGTATATATTCGGTATCTTTATTATATGTCCTGTTTTTTACCAGCCAGTTTTTTTCAAACTCTATGTCTATTTCGGGTATATTACTCATTTACCAATAGCTTTTCAAAAATTACACGCATAGCTAATATAAGATTAAACTGGCTAACTGTGACTTATTTATCTATTCTTTTATAAATTTTTGTGTAAGGGAATGTTCATTGTTATATATATGTATCAGGTACATACCAGGATGTAAATGTTCAATATTGATTTGCAGGTCAGCTTTTTTATTCGCGTACAACTGTTTACTTAAGAGTAAGTGCCCATCAAGGGTATAAATCAATATATTATAATCATTATTCAATGATACATCAGATTTAACATATAAATCTTCTGTTGCCGGCACTGGGTATACTTTAATTTTGTCATTTAAACCGGAAATACTAAAAATAGCAGTTTCTCCGGACACGAAAACAGAATCTCTTGCTGTACATCCATTACTTCCTGTAATATCAACCCAATACCATCCTGTTGTTTGGGCCGTATAGCTCGGTTGTGATGAATTGTCCTGCCATTTATATGATGATTGTCCTTTTATTGGGCTCAATGTTGCCGGTAACGTTGTAAATATTGAGTCACTTGTCCCTCCCATATTAGATACAGGGGCAGAATTCGTCGTTACCATTTCGGTGATTGTATCGTTATCCTGATCAGCATCATCTTTGAGGTTCACGTACATACGTATATTTTGTTCGCCCGAATGTCTGAATCGTATATCAGGTGCAGTTAATAGCCTACTGCTTCCTGCATTTAATATGCTGCTTAAAGATATGGTTACATCTTGAAAATTGTTATCTTCATCAACATATCCAAAATGAATTCGTTGCGAAGTTGTAATATTAGTATTTCCGGAATTATTAACTGTAAT
>JBNLCS010000077.1:0-4353 GCA_050303935.1 Bacteroidales bacterium | reverse complement strand
CTGTTTGGTAACCCTTTCCAGGTCGTTTAAGGCACCGGTAGATATTTTACTAAATGTAATTTCTTCAGAAGCCCTTCCTCCCAAGGTGGCACACATTTCATCAAGCATTTGTTCAGTAGTGGTTATTTGACGTTCTTCCGGCAGGTACCAAGCTGCACCTAACGCTTTCCCACGCGGTATAATTGTTACCTTAACCAGTGGGTTTGCATGTTCAAGTAACCAACTTACCGTGGCATGTCCGGCTTCATGAAAAGCAATTGTTTTCTTTTCCAACTGGGAAATAATCTTGTTTTTACGCTCCAGTCCACCAATGATCCTGTCCACAGCATCAAGGAAATCCTGACGCTGAACATTTTTTTTGTTTTTCCTGGCGGCAATAAGGGCTGCTTCATTACAAACATTTGCAATATCAGCACCTGAAAATCCGGGGGTCTGTTTTGCCAAAAAGTCAATTTCTAACCCTTTTTCAAGTTTTAAGGGACGAAGGTGTACTTTAAAAATTTCTTTTCTTTCGTTTAAATCAGGTAATTCAACATGTATTTGCCTGTCAAAACGTCCGGCACGTAACAACGCACGGTCTAGTATGTCAGCCCTGTTAGTGGCAGCCAGTATAATAACGCCTGCATTTGAGGCAAATCCGTCCATTTCGGTCAATAACTGATTGAGCGTGTTTTCACGTTCATCATTGGCGCCCATATTGGGGTTTTTGCCCCGCGCCCGTCCTATAGCATCAATTTCATCAATAAAAACAATACATGGGGCCTTTTCCTTAGCCTGCTTAAATAAATCACGTACCCTTGATGCCCCTACACCAACAAACATCTCAACAAAGTCTGAACCTGACATGGAGAAAAAAGGTACATTCGCTTCACCCGCTACCGCTTTGGCAAGCAACGTTTTTCCGGTACCCGGAGGGCCAACAAGTAATGCTCCTTTTGGTATTTTCCCCCCCAGTTCGGTATATTTTTGCGGACTTTTTAAGAAGTCTACAATTTCTTTAATTTCAACCTTAGCCTCTTCCAGTCCGGCAACATCTTTAAAATCAATTTTTATGTTTGATTCTTTATCAAATAACTTGGCTTTTGATTTGCCTACATTGAAAATATTTCCTGCAGGGCCTCCCGCACCGCCACTTATCCTTCTGAACATAAATATCCAGATGATAAGGATAATAAGTGGTAATAATAACCAGGATAACAAATCTCCCAGGATATTTTGTCTTTTTTCATAACCCGGCTTAATATTGGTATTGTATTTTTCGTTAAGGAGTTTGATATCAGCATCAAAAATCTCAAGATTTCCTACATTATAACTAAAATGAGGACCCCGGGAATACGTTTCCTGTGAGAAACCATTGTTTTTAAATTTTTCATATTTCCCGGATTCAAGAACTTCCTTTTTTAGGTATATCTCAGCTGACTCACCATTTATAACTTCTATTTTTTTAACTTCATTGTCTTTAAACAACTCTTCTAACTGTTCATACTCTATTTCTTCTACTTTTCCGCTACCACCAAAAAAGTTTAATGCCAGAAACAATACAGCCAACGTTACATATATCCATATTGGGTTAAATTTGGGCTTTGGGTTTTTACCCGGCATTTGTCCGCCTTTCTGTCCCTGTTCTTTATTTTGTGTTCCTTTGTTTTCCTTTTTGTTATTATCTTCCATTTTTAACATATTTCTTAGTTATCTTCAATTATGGTAAGTTTGGCATCAGCCCACAACGATTCAAGTTTGAAATAATCGCGGTATTCCTTCTGAAAAATATGCACTACCATGTCACCATAATCAAGTAATATCCACTGCGCATTATCAAGTCCTTCACGGTGCCATACCTTTTCTTTCATATTTTCTTTAACAACTTCTTCAACTGATTCTGAAATTGCTGCAGTTTGAATGTTGGAGTCGGCATGGCATATAATGAAATATTGACATACTGCATTTTCAATTTCTCTGAAATCTATAATAGCAATTTCCTTGCCTTTTTTTTTCTGTATACCTTCAATAATATTTTTTAACATTTCGTTAGAACTCACTTTTTCCTCACGCATGCATTATTTTTTGCACAAATGTAATTAAAATCACATTATATATAAAACATCCATTCAATTGTAATACTTTTGTTTACAAAACCCCTAAAGATAAATTTTGTTTTAAAGAATATGTTAATTGGAGAAAAAATCATCCGCCTTAAAGATACTGATTCGACGAATGATTATGCACTGAAATTATTAAAAAATGATACAGTTGAGAATGGAACTATTGTGATTGCGGGGTTTCAATTGGCAGGAAAAGGACATTCTGGCAGTAGCTGGGAAAGTGAGAGGGATAAAAATTTGTTGATGAGTATTGTGTTGTTTCCCAGTTTTTTAGATGTACAGCATTATTTTTATATTTCTAAGTTTATATCCCTGGCCATACTAAATACGTTGAAAAAATATGTAAAAACTGCCCGGATAAAATGGCCAAATGATATTTTTCTGGGAAATAAAAAAGTTGCCGGCATATTAATAAAAAATAGTGTTTTACAACATAATATTTGTAGTAGTGTTATTGGGATCGGTTTAAATGTAAACCAAAAAAATTTTAGCAACGGGTTAAACGCTACTTCTTTGTTTACGGAAACCAGGAAACAAATTAACCTTGAAGAAATATTGCACGCATTTATAGATGGGCTTAATCGTGAATATGAATTGGTAACGGGGCACGAATTTGATACTATGGATCGTCGGTACCATGAAAATCTATACCGGATAAACGTACCGGCCTTATATAGAGATGAAAAAGGTACTTTTACAGGAATAATTACCGGGGTTAATTCATATGGTAACCTCTTGATTGATAAGGAAACAGGAGAAAAATGTGTATACGGGTTTAAAGAGGTTTCATTTATTTAAATGAAAAATTTTCCATTTGCCCCACCAGCTTGTCAACGAATTGTTTCAAAGGTTTTTTGACCATCATCAGCATCATTTGGTTGAGTTGCGGTTCAATAGTTACTTTCACCTTTGTATCATTCTCATTTACCTGTTTTAATTGGATCCATAAAAAGAAATTAAATTTGCTGGATTCAATGTCGCTAATTTTAATAAGTTTAAACGGTTCTTTTTCAATTATTTTCATGCCGGTTTTTCCCAAACCCGTGATTTCAAATGAACATTCATTTTCGTTGGCTTGCCAGTTACTCACCTGATCAGCTGGGATGAGATTTTCAAAGTTGTTAAAGTCGGTCAGAAAACTATATATCTTTTCGTCGTTATGCAGTATTGTACCTACTTTGCTTTCAATTTTCATAATTAGGAATTTTAAAAATTAGTTGTCCCATTCGCCGGGATTAATTCGCCATTCATTCAACGTGTTTAGGTTTTCCGGATTTACATAGTTATCCTTAACAGCCAATTCAATTAATGTATTGTAATTGCTTAATGTGTCAAGGGAACAGGCTGCTTTTTGAAAATTTTCTTCTGCCGTTGGAAAACCATACGTAAATATAGCAAGCATCCCCATTATGTCCACGTTTTCCTTCTTTAATGCTTCTATTGCATTTAAACTGCTCATACCGGTTGAAACCAGGTCTTCAATTACCACGACCTTTGAATTGGGTTTTAAATACCCTTCAACCTGGTTGCCCATTCCATGCTTTTTGGGCTGTGGCCGAACGTAAACCAATGGTAATGCCAGTGCATCGGCTACCAGGGCTGCCTGGGCAATAGCGCCTGTGGCTACTCCGGCAATAACTTCAGCATCAGGGTATTTTTGTTTTATTAGTGAAGCAAAACTGTTTTTAATTTCTGTTCTTATTTCAGGATATGACAACGTGATACGGTTGTCACAGTATATTGGGGATTTCCAGCCCGATGCCCAGGTAAAAGGGTTTGTGGGTTGTAATTTAATTGCTTTACTTTGCAATAATAATAATGCAATTTTTTCTTCCAATTTTTTCATGATGCAAATGTATAAAGTTTTTTTCAACAACAATACCGTTTCCTTGATAACAGCAGAAAGCAACACCCCATTGTCCAATAATGTTTTCAGATTTTCAGAGGTCAACTTCGATGAAAAAATTGCAGATTGGTTGAACGATAACAAAAGGGAGGAAATTTTTTTAGTTTGCGAAAATGTTGAGGATGACTGGAAACGGTTTTGTAACCACTTTAAATATATTAAAGCTGCCGGCGGGTTAGTTAAAAATAATGAAAACAATTATCTTTTTATTTTCAGAAGGGGGTATTGGGATTTGCCCAAAGGAAAATGTGAAAAAAAAGAAGGCATGGAAATTTGTGCTGCCCGGGAAATTGAAGAAGAATGTGGGATAGACAATTTGTTTTTGAAAAGGAAAATCCTGGAGAC
>JBNLCS010000076.1:0-3922 GCA_050303935.1 Bacteroidales bacterium | reverse complement strand
TATTCATCCTCCAAACTTATATCACCCTGCTGTAATACGATCATCATACTGTCAATATTTTTACCTATTGAAAGTTTAAGAAACACTGACAATCCCACAAACAGGAAAATAAAATGAGCATTAATTTTTCTTGCCATTCTATGGAGGGGGCGGATAAATTTTAATTCTTGGATCAATATTTAATTTTGTACCATCACAGAGAACATATTCAATACCGTAATCCTCTTCACCTCTTGCATCCTTCGGTATTTTTAATTTTATCCCTTTACACAAAAATCTTCTGGAAGGTTTTGATTTGAAAATTAATCCTTCTTTGTTACCTTTCGCAATAATTCTTGCAACATCTTTTAGCCCGCTTTTTGAGTCTGGTTTCCATATAACAGTCCCACCCGCTTCTACAGTTGTAGTCAGGTTATTAATACCCCCATTGCGTTCTGAATCAAAAAGGGCCAATTTTTTTTCATTATCCTGATCAATTATAGACCTTAGATAAATTTTTACTCTTTTCATAATTTAATGGTTTGTAGTAAAATATATTTATGATATGCAAGCTAAAGTACGTAATGTTACGAAAGATACCAAAGTATGGATATAAAATTTATACACCTGAATAATAAAATGTAAAATTGACAGAGTTTTCGGGCTGGTTGGAATTATGAAATCGGATGCCTAAAATTACAACGGTTCTTTTATCCCGGGTTTGAAAGATATACGTAACATTATAAACCCAAAAATGTCATAGAGCACCCGGACCCCAATAGCATAGCACCGGGACCAGTTCACGATCGTTTCTAAAATCACAGTCTCACTGATTTAAAACTTTTGGGTAACTAGAATCTAACAACGTACCACATAACCAGTTGATTGACCTAACAGTTTTTAAAGGTACTCTTAGCGTTTAAGACAATGACCGGTCGACATAAATTTGACCTGGCTAAATTAAGTACGGAGTATATCAATCACAACTTTTCCCCTTGCCCTGCCCGTTTCGAGATATTTGATTGCATCATGGACATCTTCAAGTGAATATACCTTATCAATTACGGGTTTTACGTGACCATGTTCTATCAATTTTTTAACAAATTCCAAGTCCTCAGGTACCATTTTAGCTGTTTCCATCATCCCCAATTGCTTGCCATTTCTTTTTGAGATAATTGGTCCCTTTATAGCATGCTGAAGCATTAGTCCCATATTTGTATATCCTGCTATCACACATATACCGTTGGGTGTGAGCCCTCTTTTTAAATCATTAATTGACCGGTTACCAACTGCATCATAAATCAAATCGTAGTGTTGGCCGTTTTTAGTAAAATCACTTTGCGTATAATCTATTACATAGTCAGCGCCAATAGATTGAACCATGTCAAGGTTTTTTGAACTGCAAACACCGGTAACATCAGTATTAAAAGATTTAGCAATTTGAACGGCCATGGTCCCCACACCTCCTGAAGCCCCGTTGACAAGCACTTTCATACCAGGCTTTATTTTTCCTTTGTCTCTTAATCCTTGTAATGCCGTTAAAGCTGTTACAGGAACTGCTGCTGATTCCAGAAAAGAAATATTAGAAGGTTTTAATAATATGTGTTCTTCCTTGGCCAACACGTATTCGGCAAAAGATCCAATATATTTAAGACCCAGTTCCCCAAAAACTTCATCAAATGTTTTAAATTTAGTTACGTTTTTACCGGTTTCCACGATCATGCCAGCTACATCGGCCCCCAAGGATTTTACTTTTGGCTTGAACAAACCAAATGATACCCTTGCAAATTTTGGTGCCCCCCTCATAATATGCCAATCAAGAGGGTTGACCGATGCTGCGTGCACTTTTATCAACACTTCATCGCTTTTTGGTACAGGTTTTTCAATTTCTTTTTTTTCCAGCAAATCCGGAGGTCCATATTTTGAAAAAACAATGGCTTTCATATTTATAGAATTATTTTATGCAAAGACCTGTTCTATTCGTGAGCCAGCATAAGAATCCATTACTTTCTTGACATTATTTTTTTTACTACTAATTGTTATGTTTCTTAGCGCATTTAAAAATTGTTTTATATCATCCAAGGAATTTTGTAACCCCAGGCTTATCCTCACAACACCGGGCAGTTCTAATTTAGGAAAAGCACGAATGATAAATTTCTGAAACTTCTCCAATCCGGCACTTACATTCAATGTTTTTTTAACAATTATATGTGAACAATGACAACCACACCTGACCCCTATCCCACCTTCGAAAGCCAGTCGGTCCCCAACTTTAAAAGAAAGCAATTTATTGGTGTTAAATATTACTATGCCTCCTTTGTAGGTGCTACCTATTGAAGAGTGGGTGTCATTATTTCCATAAATTTTTACACCAGCAATGGATTCAATACCTTTAATAATTTCCAGGGTTAAAATTTCTTCTTCTTTTTGTATAGTATCTAATCCTATTTTATTCAATAGATCAAATGATTTTGCCATGGCAGCAATACCACCAATGTTTTCTTCACCTGATTTTAAAATGGCTTGAAGCCTATCATCAGAAAAATTTATAAGGTTTTTACGAATTACCAATGCGCCGCTACCAAATGGAGCATACATTTTATGACCAGAGAAAGCCAGGTAATCTATATGCCAGTTCAGCATATCAATAGGACGGTGAGCAATCATTTGTGCTGCGTCAACCAATAATTCGGCACCATATTTATGCGTTATTTGGCCAATTTGTCTGAGGTTGTTATATGAACCCAAAACATTTGATGCCCCGGAAATAGCAAAAAGTTTTATCCTTTTTTTTCCATGTGCATTTTTAACGTTGTAATTTGATAGTAATCTTTCGAGTTCATCAATATTTATCATTCCCTCTTTGTCTACACCTATCCTGATCAGGGAAGCACCTTTTATTTGTCTCCAGGGAATTTCATTGGAATTGTGTTCCAAGTCGGTGTTTAATATTACCGGATCAATATTTTCAAATTCTTTTTTTGCAAAGTTTTTAGCCCCAAGGTTTATAGCTTCCGTTGTATTGGAAGTAAAAATAATTTGATATTGATTTACAGGTGCATTAATAAAATCTGAGCATTTTTTTTTGGTTTGATCAATAATGTCAACTTGTTGTGCCCCATTCGTTTTCCAAGCAGCCTTAACAGTTTCCCATATTGGTTCAAAAGTAGATGTGCTGGCACCATTATCCAGGTTTATAAATGATTTTTCACCATGTTCAACAGGTACCCTTATATCATTGCCAATCAATGTTTTTCTTAATTCTTTTAATAAAGATAAACCTGATAATTTACTCAAATCGGTTTTGGTGTGAGGAAAATTATTTGAAATTTCCTGAATAATTTTAAAGTTTTCAAGATTATACTTTTTCATCAATTGTAATGCACGGGCAAAAGCAATAATATTAATTATAGCAGGGGTACCGGCTTCTATTTTATCCGGTAATTTTGACCATATAACCCAATCTTTTCCAACTAATCTGGCAGTACCTCCACCAGTATCAGTATCAATATTTCTTTTTAAGGCCTTCTTTTTAATGACCAATATTCGAATGCCAAGGGGCAAGCCAACCCCTTCACTGGATATCACGTGATATTCCTTATTTTTAAGTTGAGCAAGTATTTTCCCGGCCCTTAGCGGGGAACAAAATATTACTGTATATTCGTTTTTATTTAAGTCCAGGTAGTTTAAAACAATTTTTCTACACTTTTCATACAATTTGGTGGTTACCACTGAAAAATGGCCACTTCCGCGGTGAACATTCGAATAAGTTTTTAATGATTCATAGATTGAGGTGATATATTCATCGTAAACAATTTCAAAATATTTAATTTGTACATCCTTATTATATAAAGTCTTGTTCCTTTTTGGTGATATCTCGTTTTTCATAAGTACCATATTATTTAGGGTTTCCCAGTTTTGTTAAAAACACTTGATTTCTTCA
>JBNLCS010000075.1:0-4189 GCA_050303935.1 Bacteroidales bacterium | reverse complement strand
TTTTCATTTTATCAAATATAGCTGTGTTTTCATAAACACCGGTAAATTCAATTGATCCTGGCCCTGTTGCAAAAACGGGGACCATGGTTCCTGTATGGTTACCGGTATTAAAAGTGCTTTCAACAGTCCCATCTTTAATATTACCATTTAAAACGGTCATGCCACCAGTTTCGTGATCAGCAGTGACAATAACAAGCGTACTTTTATCAGTTGCAGAATAATCGGCTGCAATTTTAACAGCTTTATTAAAATCAAGTAATTCATTGATAATATATTGCTGATTGTTATCATGTCCTCCCCAATCAATTTGGGAACCTTCTACCATAAGGAAAAAACCTTTTTTGTTTTTGGAGAGTATTTCAATGGCTTTCTTTGTGGCTATAGATAACATTTCACCTCGTCCCTCACTAATTTTTGGATTTTTTTCCTCTGCTACCAAGGCCGCAAGTTTATTTCCATTATATCCTTTTACATCTTCAATATTCGTAAGTAGGGAATACCCCTTGCTTTTAAGGTCTTGAGTTAAGTCTGAACCATCCTTTCTCATATTGAAAAATTTCAGGCCACCGCCGATAATAACGTCAACATCCGTTTTTAAAAAATCTGCGGCAATTTCTTCTTCCATGTAACGTGAAGGTTGGTGGGCAATAAAACTGGCAGGGGTTGCATGCGTAATACTACTTGTGGCAACCAAACCGGTACTTAACCCATTTTCTTCAGCATATTCCAGTATTGATTTTAGAACGGTTCCGTTTCCATCAACACCAATCCTTGTATTTTTTGTTTTTTTTCCGGTAGCCATAGCAGTGCCACCGGCAGCAGAGTCGGTAATATAATTGTCAGCAGAACTTGTTTTTTGTAAACCGCTTACCGGAAATTTTAAAAATTCAAGTTCGCCTTTGTTGGCCACATAGGCTGCTTGTATTTGTGATAAACCCATACCATCTCCTATCATTAAGATAATATTTGTCGGTTTTTTTACTTTTTCTTTGGAGGAAGATCCTGTTGCACAGGAAAATAATGAAGTTATCAGGATGCTGGAGAATAAAATTAATCTTTTCATTGTATTTGTTTTTTCTTTAAAACAAACGTTTTAAGTTAAAAGTTATGTTATTTAAAGATTAAATTTTTACGTATGTATACAAAAAAACCTGTAACAAGTTATTAATCAAGATACAGGTTTTTTCGGTAAAACAAATTACCAGATAAAGCCGGGTATTTTATTTTTTGTATAGAGATATGGTATCAACCTGAGGGATTATTAATTCGAGTTTATCACCTTCAATATTCCATATGGCATCAAAGCTTGCTGGTAAACTGTTTGACAGGTATCCCTGGTATAATCCATTAAATTCCATTTCATTGTCAACTTTAGTTTTCCAGTCATAATCATTTGTAGCAGCTTTGAATTCACCTATCTCTGTAAGTTCTACGCCCAGGGTACTGTCATTTTTATTGGTCACAGAACCTCTTACGCCTAAAAAATTAATGGTGGCACCCTGAATGATGTTTTTTATTTGTGCTTCAAACGATGTTTTTTCAAAATCGAAACCCATTTTTTGATCAATTAGTTGGTCACCAACGGGAAATTTGTAAGGTAAAGTTTCCCAATTACCTACATATGCCGGCAAATCTTCTGTCTTTTCGCACATCTGAAGTGTGAAAGCTGTTATTAAGATAAGCAAAATTAAAAATCTGTTCTTCTTCATAATACTGATATTTTAAATTTAAAAATCTATATGTAAACCTACTAATACCAATGTTCCTATTTGATCCATAAATGGGTATTCCCGAAGATCACCCAGCATGTTTCTTATATTTACATAGGCATAATTTTCTTTGAATAATTTGTATGACAATTTTGCATTTACTATTAATTTTGGATCAATAGTCCTGTTGCCATACTTACTATAGAGTTCTTGTTCAGAATAATAATATGAATTAAGGTTTATTCTTGCTTTTTCATTCAGTAATTTATAATCAACTGAAAGTCCTCCATAAAAAGTTGGGGTCCATTTATTCTCTTCTTCATCAATCAGATTGTCCGAATCTTTGAATTCCTGGAATTTCGAAAAAGTAATTGTACTGTCCAGGTTGTTGTTTACAAAAGCTGTTACAATCATATCTTGTACAGTTTCATCCTGTACTACTGGTATAGCATTATATGCCATTGTTTGCTGAAATGTGCCAAATGCTTTAACCACAAGATTTTTGTTAACAATAAAACTAATATTTCCTGTAACTCCTGTTTGTTTAGCAGTTAAATCCAGGTTTTGATAACTCATGCTCACATATGGTCTTGTTACAAAGTTTGCTGGTACATCGTAATTCATTGTTACAAGATTTACAGAATCGGGATACAAAGCACCAAAGTTCTTAGAACTGGTTTGGAATATTTCAAAATCTGCCTGAATCCGGTTGGTTGGTTTTATTCTATATCCAAGTTCAATCATGTCCATGGTAAGCAGGTTAAGGTTGTCTGCACCTTTAAAATGAATTGTCCCTGGTATGGGTCTGTCAATACGTACCCAAACAAAGTTGGCATAAGCATCAACAAGAAATGGTCCCCGGTTTGCCCTGGAATAAACAACCCTTAAATTATGCTTGTCATTTAAATTATAAGAACCGATAAATTGATACGAAAAGTATAGATCGTCGTGTGTACTGTATTTTTCCCCGCGAAAAGCAGCAATCAAACGCAACGGTTCAAGCGGTTTGTAATCAGCTCTTATACTGAGTGCTGTATTGGTAAAGTCTCTTTCCCCATTCAAAAAGCCCTGTCCGGGTTTTAAATAAGGCAAATCATTGTACGATGCTTTTTGAAAAGTTAAACCGGGACGAATACTTAAATTATTCCCAACATTAATATCATATTCAGCTACAGTATTAAAATTAGAAATATCTACTTTAAATCCTGTGTCTTGCCTAATTATATCTTGCCAGCCATTAAGTCCGTTAATCTGTAATTTAAGTCCGTGAATTTGAGCCCTTAAATCCCCGTACATGGTGTTTGACTGGCGTCCTGTATAAATCGTGGGATTATCTCCCATTGTTGACGAGAGAACTTCAGAAGACTGATAGCCTAATGAAATATCTGCACCTATATTTTTGTTTAGATCAACGTTGAAAAACCCATTTATTCCATAAACATCCCTTGCTCTTCCCGGATCAGGGTACATCTTGTCAATTCCATCAGCTGGGTCATATACCGCATAATCTCTGTTTTCAGTTGCATTATAAACGCGCATTGTGTCTAAAGCCGCTTTTGTGATATAGTCATTAGCGAGAAAAACATATAAAAGTTCCGAATTCCTGTCCATACCCTGCATGTTGCCACTTAACCTGAAACCAAATTTATCGGACAATCTTTTTTGTATACCAAGGCTTACAGAAGTCGTAGCCAGTGAACCTGTTTGAGCATCCGCAGTGATTTGCAGTTTTTTATTTTCGGCCTGTTTGGTAATAATATTAATAACCCCTGAAACTGCATTTGGGCCATATAATGCGCTTGATGGGCCTCTAACTATTTCAATACGGTCAATATCTTCAATGCCTATTGGCAATGTTTCCCAAAATGTGCCACCATGAACATAATTATAAACTTGTCTTCCATCAATCATTACAAGGGTAATGGAGTTTTCTGAGTACAGGAACATGTGTCTTGCCGGTAAATTGTCATTACCTCTAATGTGGACGTCGAAATTGCCATTGGTTTTTTCGCGTACAATAAGCCCGGGGATTAATCTAAGTGCTTCTTCAATTGTCCGTGCCCCTGATGCGGTAATGTCTTCGTATGATAACACACTTGTAGAAAGCGGGGCTTCAAAACTACTTTCTACTTTTTTTGATGCCGAAACAACATCTTTATTCAGGATCATTTCATACAGTTCATCCAACGAAACCCCTACAATATCAGCCAAGATCAATAAATCCTCAAGGTGCATTTCAATTAATTGTTCATACGGGATTTCAAGAACTTCTTCACGCGTGTAATCTTTAATTTCCTTCTTGTTCTCCTGTGCTGAAATATGCAATGACTGAAACAGCAGTGTTACAGTGAATATGAATGTAAGTATATATTTTATTTTCATCTTTTTTAATTTAAATCATTTTACTATTCTACAATAATACCCAGGGTTGAGAGATCAGAGTTTACAGCCAATCCGTTTTTCTTGAGGGCCCTTTCATT
>JBNLCS010000074.1:0-4200 GCA_050303935.1 Bacteroidales bacterium | reverse complement strand
TGTTTTGTGAAAAATTTAATATTCCTTCAGTAGTTGAAGTATTTCTTCGAATTTGAGAACCAACCCGAAGGGTTCCCTGGTTAATGCTAATTTGGGCACTCCCTGATGAAGAATATTCTATATAGTTGTTTGTACCTCCATTCAAGAGCCATTGACTATTGTCGCCTACTTCCATTAATCCATCCAGATAAATTCCTGTATTAGTACCAGAAGCTCTTACGGTACCATTTGAAACACTTAAACTTGCCTCTGCCGGTATATCAAAGTCACCCCCACCGCTTGTCAACGTAATGTCTGTTGAGCTTCCTAAAATAACCAAATCACCGCTGATTAATTCCAAGGCTTTTGTAGTACCATTGGTAGGCCCTGATAATGTAAAATCATCATTGAAAGTAAAACTGTTTCCCTGCAGTTTATTTAGTTCTAAGCGATAAAGATCAGTTACTTCCGATCCTGATTTTGTAAATTCACTACTGCTCTCCCCATCCAGGGTTAAAATAGCATTGTTAGCACCACCACCACCATTGTAAAGATCAATAATACCTACATCCTGAATAATATCACCACCAACGATTAACTCATGTTCCATGCTTGACGGGGTAGTATTATCAACATAAATTTCCCTGTTATTATCCGGGGCTGTAACCGACTGGGTAAAATCAATATTTCCTTCAATGGTCAGGGCACGGTTATTTCCACTTGTTGGAAACGCAACTTTACCCCATTCCCAATCTCCAACCCACAAATCACCACCAACAGTAATATCCCCATTTGCTCCACTATTCAATAATAAAGTTGACCTGCCTCTTGGATTAAGATTATAATTTATAGATATATCTTCGGTAAAAGTGGCAGAATTACCCCAACCTTCAATCATCACATTTGGATAGATTACAGGTGTTGTTGGCAAGGTTACAGAAGCTGAACTGGCAACATATAAGAACCAGCTATATTTTTGATTAGAAAAATCTCCGAAATCCCCAATAACAACCGGATCATTTGTATTATCGATCCATTCTGTAAAAATACCAGTTCCTGTAACTTTAAGAAAAGTAGCCGTATTGTTTACAGCAACTTGCACTCTCGGTAAATCTTCAATGCCCGTGGAAACAGAAGTATCATGTTCAAATACAAGTTTAGCAATACTTGGGTCTACACCTGAAGGTACATTTATTCTATGTCCATTTCTAACCACACATATATCGCTTGCAGTAGGTAAAACATCCTGACCGCTTCCATCAATTAAATTACCATCCTGGTCTTCCCAGGTAACACCATTACCATCGTTGTTATCATCATCCCAATTTCCACTTTTAAGTGAATACAAAATCCTTCTGTTATTGAAAATACTATTATTCCCCGCGGTGAATTCCCCATCAATAAAACCAAAAGTATTTTCTTTAAACACTAAGTCAGGACTGTTGTTCTTGGTATCCGTATTTGCTTCGGTCCAAACATTATCATATAAAACATGTTCCTGGTACCCATTACTTACATTTGAACTGTATGTAAAAATATAATATACTTCAGTAGCCGGTACGGATAATAACCCTGATTGTTCAGTTATCCAATAATGATCAAGGCAACTTGATGGATTACTGGTTGCCGGATGATAGGTATCCACCGGATTAATTTTTACAGATCCGGAAATATCCGAAGCAAACGTATAATTATCTATAAATATCTCTGCAGGAGTGTATTGCCCGGTTACCCCAATTGGATAAAATGCTATAGACTGATCTGCCCCGTATGTTCCACTCAGGGTAAACGCAATGGTTAATCCTCCATCAGAAGCATTACCTGCGGAACGAAAATATCTTGCACTACTGTAACCGCTAATACTATTTGTTACGGTTAAATTATAAATATCAAGATCAAACATCCCATTGGTAAGGGTTACGTCAGAACAGTTTATATTACTAAGCAATATTACACCATTTGCATCATCAAGTTCTATATGTCCAAAATCTTGTTCTTTCAAAGCAGAACCTTCAATGGTATGTTGGACTGATCCACCTGTAAGTTCAATCCTTCCGGGATTTGTTCCATCAGCTATTATTGCTCCGTCAATAATTTCAAGATTCCCATTCAATGCCAGCGTATACCTGTATGTACTAAAACTCCCCCTTCGCACCGTAAAGTCATTTAAAACCGTAATTACTGTATTGGCAGCAACTCCTGATGTTTCAGAACGTCCAGGGCTTTGCAATTCAACTCCGTAGAACGAAGATGTTGATAATTTATCTTTTTCAATTTGTAAATTGTAAAATATCAAGTCCGAGGCAGTAGAGGTATTCTCAACAATTATTGAAGATGTGTCAGACCCAATAACATACGTGGTATTATTTCCATGTGTATATGTTGCCCCGTCTTCAAAAATAAAATCCCCTCCAAATGATACATCCAAACCGTTGGCATCCAGGGTTGATGTTGCATCTATAGTAAGATCGTTTGAAATTGTTAAAGCATTTGTTATGGTTACATCGGTTCCATTGGTTACAGACATATCATAAAAATTGGCATTTGAATATACCTCAGAAGCACTTCCCCAATTACAAACTACTTCACCACCTGTTACATTATAGTTGCCATCAGCACTTTGAATGTCAATTGCACCTGTTGTGGTGGTTGCATCAATAATTAACTGGCCACCAGACATATTGAAAACCATATTGGGATCAACCAATCCAAACATTGGTTCAGAATTTTTTATTTCTCCTGTTCCTCTGGCCCTGAATATACCACCAGATTGAATGAAACTATAATAACCGGTTGTGGCAAATCCACTAATTCTAAGCTGCGTTACACTAATCTCACCACCACTAATATCTATTGAACCGGCTGCCTCATCCCTGTAATTAATACCCGAACTTCTAGATGAAGAATATAAACCACTTTCTATTGATAATGTTCCGTATAAATACAGGCCCTGGTTACCAGTACCGTCATTTATTCCATTCGGTGTGCCATGAGAAAATCCTGTCCAAACATAAGCATTATCAGTAGTTGAGTAAACCTCAACATTTTCACCATCAATTATAAAAATTGAATTTTCGCCAATGGGCCAGTCATTTCCTCCCTCGGTAAGTGAAGGGATTACAATTTCCCCAGTTAAACGCAATGCTCCGGATTGTAACCAAAGTGCTTTATTGTTATCGGCAAGTGGATCCGTAGTTGTATATCCGCTGTTATTATCGCCAAACAATGCAAAATAACTCTTATCATCGGCATATAAAGTTAACTCATACGTAGGATCTGTGCCTTTGTTAATTACCAGATAGTAAAGATCTGTAGTATTATAACAGTTAAAAACATTATCGGATGCTCCGGTGAAAATAAGTGATACAGCCCCGGTATTGGTCCTGGTATCATAGTCAGGAACTGTTTGATTAGTTAACCGTATAGGACCATAGCTAATAAAATCACCACCAACGGTAAATTCGTGGTAGTATTGATGATAGTAAATGGGAGCCCCATCAACAGCATTGGCAGTACCCACACTAACCGATGCATTTGAGGACACATTTACATCGCCATCTACTGTAAGATTTAACTTAGTTGTAGATGAGTTATCATTTATTCGAAATTCACCTTGAAGGATGTTAAGAGATCCATTTATTTGATAATCTGCTAAAAGTGTAATAATATCTGTTAAATTGTCAAGGTCTATTTCAAGATTATAAAAAGTATGGGACGTATTCAAATCATATCCGGTACTGTCAAAAACAACTGTACCTTCACCCTGGTCTTTAGAAATAAAATGAGTGGCATCTCCTGAAGGGAAATTATCCGCTTTTAAAATTATTTTACCGCTTCCACGTATCTCCAAAAAAGTGTGACCGGAAGTTTCGTGAAAATCTATTCTACCTGTAACCGTAAGCTTTGCATTTGTTTTGTTATCCGATGTTACATGAATTGTTTTACCCGATAATATATACACCTCATCTGTAGCACTCGTTGGTGATGTTGACGGTGTTAAATTACCCGGATTGTTTGGTAATGCACCGGAAGGATCCAGGGTCCAAATCGCCGGATCATCCCAATCACCTGATATTAACGGATACCATTTGGCTGCGTTGATGTTGATTAAAACACCAACTAAAAAGAAAAAAATGCCAAATGTTGTTTTAAAATTAAATCTTCTTAGTCCCTTCATAACAATACACTTTTAGCCTTATTACCTTTAACTGACTTAATTAG
>JBNLCS010000073.1:0-3965 GCA_050303935.1 Bacteroidales bacterium | reverse complement strand
AAATTCAAATCAATCTTTGAAGCTTTTCTTATAGCCCTGTACCTTTCAAAGAAAATGTATACTGCAATCGCAGACAAAACAATCAGCGGAATCATGATCCATCCGCCTTTTTGGGCTAATTCAAAAGCACTCATTGTCATTTCATTATTTTCCGCCAATTCAGCAGCACTTGTAACACTTGGTTGTGAAATTTGTAATAACATATTTATAATCTTAAATTTTATTTTTAAACGAAAATGAAATCCAATTATTTCAAATTTATAACAATTATTAACGATTTTTCCTACTAGTTATAAACATAAGAACGGACCAAACATAAGTATTGTTAATTGCCATCTTCTTTTTCCAACTCTTTTTCCTCTTTACGCCAGGCAAACAACTTTTTGTAATACCTGTTCAGAAGTTCTCCAAACGAATTGAATTCTTCTCTATAGAAAAAACCTACTCCTTGCGTGTTGTATGGATCAATTTCCGTCATATCAGTATGTTCCCGGTTAAAGGCCTTAAATCTTAACTTCCCATTTTCCGTTAACTTAACATCTACATCAAAATCACCTAACAAAGTCTGATCATTTGTTTGCCCTCCGGTCCCTTCCTGACGGGTCACATCTACTTCACCATTAATAGTCACCTTATTTTGCAGCATTTGATAAGACAGGATAATTTCTAATTGTTGTCGCCTTAACTCATCTGTCACTCCTTCAGCATTTCCACTATAGTCAAAATGTACATTTAAATCATCATTAAATTGAGATATCCAATGGCTTAACTGATTAGAAGCAAGTTCTAAAGTGGCAACTTTAATTGCATCGGCATTGGTAGCGACATTATTTAAAACATTTTCATTACCAGATGGCTCAACAAATTGTTTAATTAACATTAGGGCAACAAATTGTGTAATCAACTCCTCTTCTGTACTTAAAATGTTGTTTACCATTCCTTTTATTTCTTCACCTGATGACGGAAGGTTAATTCCAAATGATTTGGTAGGGTTCATCAGGTCATCAGTTAGTAACAACTGACACTCTACTGGAACCACTTTGTTATATTTTTCTAATGCAGCAATATTTTCCGACCCCATAAAAAAAGGTTTAAACAATGGTTTAATATTTGCCCTTAAGTTATATACAGCCTGCAAGTCAAGCATAGCCTGCGAAGGATCCCCATCCCAGTTTATTGTGCCTCCGCTTTTAATCTGAAATTTTTTATTGATTACATTTTGCAGTGTAAATAAATAATCCCCTTCAGTAACTTCAATGGAGCCATACATTTTGAAGGTACCTCCCGAATTTATTTCCATTTTAAGGTTTCCTTTTCCCCTCCCTTTTATAACATCTCCAATTTTTGAATCAAATATTAATTGGATTTGTGCATCAGGTGTGACTTCCAAGTCAATGTTAAGGATAATGTTTGTTGACTTTGATTGTTCAAGCATTTTGCTTAATAAATATACTTCTTCATCACTTTTTTGTTTTTTAGGATAATATTCAATAAAACTAAATTCACTGACCGAGGCATCAGATGTTAAGGGTACATTGAATTCCGTATTTGCCTCCGTTCTTGCCCGTATATCAAATTTTAAATTGGTTAGAGGCCCTGTAATGTTAATAAACCCGCTTGCATAAGCTGTTCCAAAAAAATCAGGGTTAAGAGAAGCAGTTGTTTCCATAAACAAAAGCTTATTTGTATTTATTTTTAAATCTAATGCAAAATCCTTTAAATAATAACTTTTTACATTACCATTTATAAAAGCCTGATTTCCATATTTATCATAGATTGTAATGTCATCAATAAGGATTTGATTGTCTTTAACCAACAGTTTGTCAGTGAAAGTATATCTGGTACCTAAATAATCTATATCAAATTCAGCCCGTTGCATATTAATCTCGCCATTTAAAACAGGTGTCCTGGTTGTCCCAGTCAGTAATAACTTTCCAGAACCAAATCCATTTATGTAATCAGATACACCTGCTATATAAGGGCGTACAAAACCTAACCGGAACTTATCAAGGTTAATCTCAGCATACAATTCTTTAGACGTTGGCTCAACATATCCCTCAATATATACAGGCACAATATCACCTTTTTCAGTTTTTATATTAAAATTTATTTGCTTATTTCTTTTATCCCATGAAGATTCAGAATACAAGTTACCCAAACTTATCTTGTTCATAGCAAAATTTTTTGCATTTAACTTTGAAAAGAAAAGCCGGCTATTATAAAAATCTGAAATAAATATCTCACCATCAAGTTTTCCGTCAACTTCTGTATTCTTTTTGCTAAGCAACAAATTCATATTTTCAAGACTGAAATTGTTAAAATTTATAACCAACGAATCTCCGGGATCTTCTGAAATAGCACCGTTTATGGCAAATAACTGATCTTTATTATATATTTTTATTTCATCAAAATTTATAAACGTACTGTCAATCGTAACATTTCCTTGCTGAACAAACCATACTGTATCCCTTACAGTAAAATTAGAGGGAAAAAGCTGTACCTTGATATTGCTAAATCCTTTTTTCCGACTTTTCAAAAATTCAGCACGGGCAGTAATATTTCCTTTGTATAATACTGAGTCCCAATTATTCCAACGTAAGGTAAAATCAGCATTACTGTTGTATAGATCGGTATATAACGATAAATGGTCAAAACGTACCTGATTGTTCATAATATATTCACAGCCTGCATTTATTGATAATAGAGTATCATTTGATTTTGTATTACATTGGATACCTCTAACAATAATATCATCTAAAACAACATAAGATGAAACCATGTAAAGATTGTAGTTGTTTTGAAAAGGATTATATTCACCCTGGATGTACGATTTTTCAGAAATTGAAATATCCGGATATAAAAAATTTAGAATTGGTTGTATATTTTTAACATCCGCCCAATACTCAAATGTATTGGTATCTATTTCGTGATTTGAAGAACCTGAAATTGAATAATTCAGATTTTCCACATATTTAAAAATAATATTTTTATAGGAAGAAATCAAACCTGAAACTGCCATATTCCCTTTTACACTGGCATCCAAAAAGTCTGAAACCAAATTTATTTCTTTTTCGGATGTTTCATTTTCAACAATTCTAACATCAATATTCCCAATGGATATACTATCTTTTCTTTTCGTGATTTGTACGTTTTGTATACCTACTTGTCCCAGTAAATTATCAATATTCTTCCCTATTAATTGCGTTTCTACATCAAACCCTAAAATATATGAACTATCTGAAAGCTGTAACTGACCCATGTTTGCCTGATCGATGCTTGCTGTAAAATCAATTTTAGGTATTTGATCCAATCGAAGGAATTTCCCCTGGATATTCCCGGTCAAATTGGGGTCATTAATATTCACAGCCCCCTCAATATTAGCCCCGGATATGTCTGATGAAACCTTGATATTTGTATATGTATAATCATTAAAAACAACATCATTAATTTGAGCACTAAGTGAGGCAATAAATCCAGAATCAGGTGAAATTTTACCATTCACATTTGCCAAAAAGTTTGTTTTTTCAAGTTTTTTAGAAGAAAAAAAACTTCCTGCATCAAAATTTAAACATTCTACTTTACCGTTTAAAACAAGTAAATTATTCGTATCAGGTTTTAGGGAAATATCTGTGTTTATTTGTCCCAATCCGGTTGTAAATGTACCGTACGAGAAGAAATCTTTTAAAAAACCTGTAAAGCTACCCTGATAACTAATGTTCCCAAACTTTTCAACAAAATCTGGTAAGTTAATTTTTTTACCTTCACCACCAGGTAGTTTGATATTTACCAGATCATTATAATTTGCATATAAATTTTTTATGTCAGCATGAATATAGGTCTTCTCCATTTCAGGTAAGCCATTAAAATAAATATTACAATCGATTGATGAACTTTGACCTATCTTAAGTGAAATATCTTTTCCTTTCAACGCATTAACAGGCCCTGAAATATTTCCTGAGAAAATA
>JBNLCS010000072.1:0-1988 GCA_050303935.1 Bacteroidales bacterium | reverse complement strand
TAAAATTTTATCAATTTCTTCCAATTTTTCGTTTGAAAAAACAGAAGAGAAAGATTTGCACAAAATATCCTGTTTATTACATAGTGCTAGCTTACAGAAACTATCATTTACGTCTAATATGTTTTCGTTATTATCAAAGAGAATAATACCATCTGCTGCATTTTCGAATAAACTCCGGTATTTTTCTTCGCTACTTTTAAGTGCTTTTTCTGCTTTTTCCCGTTCTCCTATTTCTTGTAAAAGGTCTTTATTTGCTTTGAACAATTCAGAACTGTGCACTTTAATTTCTTCATATAAATATGCATTTTGCATGGCTACGGTAATTTCATTACATAGCGTTTCAAGAAATGTTTTATGATTGCTCAATGATTCTTCATGGGAATAACTGCAAAACATCATGGCACTACGAAGGATACGACTGCCTGAACAAGGATAAATCACAATATTTTCAATTTCCCTTAAACCCAGGAAGTTGTTTTGTTTTTTTTTAATTGTAATTGGTTTCTGATTTTTTATTACAGAAGTTATTTTATCAAGTACTTTTGTGTCTTCCAGCGTTTTGGAATTTATTTTGAACTGTTTGTTATTGCTATATTTACATTTAATTGTTTCTTCGTTAATAAGATAAAAAGCTATAAGTGTATTCTTGAAACTTTTTGTAAGTGTTTCAACCGATGCTTTTATAACATCGTCTATGGTAAGGCTTGATGTTAGTTTTCGGAGAAACCGGTTTAAGGTATCCATTTCACGCACATGTTTGTGCAAAGTAAGTTGGGCATTTTTACGAGAAGTAATATCACGGCCAACACCTACAATCTCATTAACTTTATCTTTATCATTTACCATTGATTTTTGGGTCCAGGCAATCCATTTCCAGCCTTTATTGGTTTTAATGCGGTGTTCAATATAGCATGAAAAGGGAGGTTTGAAAAGGGCATGCATTGCTTTGGAAGTTTTTTCATGATCCTCTGGATGCAATAGTTGGATTATTTTTATTCCGGTTAGATCATTTTCTGATTTAGATGTAAGCGCACAAAAAGCAGGATTTACAAATGTTAAAATTCCTTGTGGGTCAAATTTAATAATCAGGTCAGATTGTTCTTCAACAAATAACCTGTATTCTTCTTCTTCCAGTTTAAGGGCAATATCATTATTATTTTTCTCGTATGATTCAAGTCTTGCAATCGTGTTTTTTAAAAGTCTATTTTCCGCTTCCAGCTTCTTAATTTTGTTAACTAAAGTATCCTTTTCATTGTTCATTTTATAAAATTTTTGAACACCTTACTAAATATAACGAACTTTTTTCATTTTGCAGGGTGAACATAAAAAAAATGAATTAGTTTCAGGTATTGAATTTAGATATGGCCGGAATATACATACATATACCTTTTTGCAGAAAAGTGTGTTTTTATTGTGATTTTCATTTCACAGTTTCATTAAAAACTAAAAGACAAGTACTTGAAGCTATTCAGCATGAAATATGGTTAAGAAGGGGATATTTGGATGATAGCATTGAGACAATATATTTGGGAGGGGGGACCCCTTCGGTTTTAAACACCGGGGAAATAAATCAGTTGCTACATAAAATTTACAAAAATTATAATGTGTCCAAAAACCATGAAATTACCCTGGAGGCCAATCCGGATGATTTAACATTTGAATATCTACAACAATTATATAACGAAACACCCGTAAACAGGTTGAGTATTGGAGTGCAATCGTTTAATGATAAGCACTTAATTTGGATGAACAGGCGGCATACGGGACAAGAAGCGCTAGAATGTATAGAAAACACCAAAAAAATTGGTTTCGAAAATATTACCGCAGATTTAATATATGGTATTCCCGCTCAAAATAATGATGAATGGCGCAAAGATATTTTAACCATGCTGAATCTGGAAATCCCACATATTTCCGCATATCATCTTACCATTGAACCGGAAACCATTTTAGGAAGACGGTATAAAAAAGGACTTGTGAAAAAAGTT
>JBNLCS010000071.1:0-3977 GCA_050303935.1 Bacteroidales bacterium | reverse complement strand
AGTACGGACCGCCATAACTTTAAATACTTCTAACTTTTTCATGAATATAAATGCTTATACAGGTAAAAAAGAACTTATTCCGTTTCTTGAAAAAGCTATAGAATATTTAAAGAAATATGTAAATGCTGTGAATATAGAATCTAAGATTTTGACCTATGCGCATGTTGTGAAACATATAAGGGTTGAAAACGGAATTTAAGTAAATTTGTTTTTATCATAAAAAAGAAATATGGACGAACTATTAGCTGCACGCCTTCAAATGGCTATTTCACTTGGATTTCACATTGTTTTTGCCTGTATTGGTATGGCAATGCCTTTTTTTATGTTTGTTGCGGAATATAAATGGATAAAAACAGGGAAAGAAATATATAGAAAACTTGCAAAAGCGTGGTCAAGGGGCGTAGCCATTTTTTTTGCCGTTGGTGCTGTATCCGGTACCGTATTGTCTTTTGAACTTGGCTTACTATGGCCAGGGTTCATGAAACATGCCGGAGCAATAATTGGCATGCCATTTAGTTGGGAAGGTACTGCTTTTTTTGTTGAGGCAATTGCTCTTGGGTTATTTTTATATGGATGGAACAGGCTTGGAAAATATACACATTTATTTGCAGGGCTTGTTGTAGGCATAGCTGGGGTTGTGTCAGGTATATTTGTTGTATCGGCAAACGCCTGGATGAACAGCCCTGAAGGTTTCGAATGGGTTAATGGACAAGCAGTAAATATAAACCCGGTGGATGCAATGTTTAATGATGCCTGGCTGTCGCAAGCAATACATATGACATTGGCAGCATTTGCAAGTACAGGGTTCGCTGTTGCCGGTTTACATGCATTCTATTATCTAAAAGGGAAAAGCATTGAATTTCATGCAAAAGCAATACAAATTGCTATTGCTTTTGCTGCGGTATCAGCATTATTACAGCCAATAAGTGGAGATTTTTCGGCGAAAGATGTGGCTAAACGTCAACCGGCAAAGCTTGCTGCCATGGAATCACATTTTCATACTTCAGCTCCTGCCGATTTGATTATTGGTGGCATACCTGATGAAGATGAAGAAATTGTGAAATTGGCGATAAAATTACCCGGTATGTTATCATTCCTGGCCCATGGTAATTTTAAAGCTGAAGTAACAGGGCTTGATCAGTTTCCAAAAGATGAAAGGCCACCGGTTTTAATTGTGCACCTTGCTTTTCAAATTATGGTTTTATGTGGGACAATCATGGCTCTTACGGGATTGTTTTATTTCTTGTTTAAGTACAAGTTTAAAAATGCTTTAAATAAAAAATGGTGGTTTTGGTTACTTATTCTTAATATCCCACTTGGGTTTATAGCTGTTGAAGCGGGATGGACTGTTACAGAAGTTGGACGTCAACCCTGGATAATTTATGGTGTCATGAAAACCTATCAAGCGGTTACCCCTATGCCGGGCATTCAATATGCATTGTATTATATAACAGCTTTATATACAATGCTTACTTTTGTAATCATCTGGCTTATGGGGCGTCAGATAAAATATATAAATAATAAAACTGAAAATTAAATGGTTTATTTTATTATTGTTGTTTTAGGAGTTTCGGTTTTGCTTTACACTTTGCTGGGTGGTGCCGATTTTGGTGCTGGTATTGTTGAATCGTTTTCAGGGAAAAAGGGTATTAACACTATTTCTAAAGCTATTGCTCCAATATGGGAAGCAAACCATATATGGCTTATTCTTGCTGTGGTAATTGTTTTTAATGGGTTCCCGGAGATATATGCTGTAATGAGCATCTATTTACATATACCTTTAATGGTAGTACTTACGGGTATAATTTTTCGTGGAGTAGCTTTTACTTTCAGGTATTATGATGTACTACAAGATAATACTGGTAATATTTATACAATATTTTTCAGGGTGTCAAGTTTTTTAACTTCATTTTTTCTTGGTGTTAACCTTGGGGCAATGACAACTGGTAAGATTCCTGCAAACCATGAAGGCATGACTTTTTATCTGGCTTATATACAACCTTGGCTTAACCCGTATTCTTTGGCATTGGGTTTATTTACAATGCTTATTTTTGGAACACTGGCCGGGGTTTATTTAATTGGTGAGGCCAAAGATGAACAAGAAAAAAAACTCTTTATAAAAATTTCCAGGAACCTTTTTGTTGCTCTGATCATTTCAGGGGGAATAGTTTTTTTAAGTGCTGAACTTAATGAAGTACCATTGTTTCAAAATTATTCAGATCATATCGTTAGTATTATATGCGTTGTATTAGCTACATTGGGTATACCTTTTACTTTTAAGGCCATTTCTGGTGGAAGAACAGTATTATCAAGAATTATGGTAGGTTTTCAGGTTTTGTTGGTTGTTTTGGGATATATTATTTCTTTTTATCCCAATTTGATCTACTTACATGATGGTTCGTCTTTAACATATTTTAATACGGCAGCACCATTACCAACATTGAGGCAACTTACAAATGCCCTGATCGTTGGGGTCCTTATTATTTTACCCTCTTTGTTTTTTCTTTACAAAGTATTTAAATTGGATGATGTAAAAAAATAATTTTTTTCATTACTACTTTTAGATTAAACATTTTGAGCTGCATAAGGAGGCTGTTTGGTTTTGGAAAGTGTATTTTGTTTTGTGTTTAAAAATCGAATCCCCGATACTTTGTCATAAAGTATCCGGGGAAACGAAAACAAACGAAACAAAAAATAAAATTTTATAAATTATTCTTCTTAAATAGATTTCGATATGTAAACAGCTTTTAATTTAAATTGTTTATTTGGTTATTGGTTAATTCTGAAGAAAACTTTTTATTGTTGGCATTTGGTTAATTTTTTAAAATATTAATAACTTACAACCCTAAACTAAATGAATAAAAAATGAACACGTTAAAAACCGCATTTCTCATTTTACCACTCATGTTTTGTGCCTTGCAGGCTAAACCGCAAAGCAGGTTGCTAAATAAAATTAAGGAAAAGGCTGAGGACAAACTGGTTGAGGAAATTTTTGACAAGGATAATTACAAAAATAATAAGGACGAAGAAAGCAATGGAAATGATAATTACAGTGATAATAGTAGTTCTTCTTCATCTGTAAAAAATTCCAGGGGAGAAGGTTTGTCTGCTTCTTCAATAAATGTGGAAGATCAGATTGATGAAGCTGTATCTTCTTTAAAGTCAAGTGAATATAGTGATGCTAGTATGGCTATAAGGCTCGCTATTCAGGGTATTGAACTGCAAATAGGGCAGGAAGTTTTAACCGCTCTTCCCGCTGATATTAATGGATTGAACGCTAACAAGGATAATGATAAGGTAACTAGCACAGGAATTGGGTTTGTGGGTATGACTATAGAGAGGGAATACAGTAAAAATGACCAATTGCTGGAAGTAATAATAGCAAATAATTCAGTGTGGATATCATCAGTAAATATGTATTTAACAAATACAGCATATGTAAATCAGGACGAAGAGGGACAGTACAAACAAATTAAGTTTCAGGATAACCGTGGAATTATTGAATACGATGATAATGCCGGGTACAAGTTAAGTGTTCCGTTTGGACAATCTTCTATTTTGATAATTAACGGTGTTAATTTTGGTACAGAAAATGAATTCATGGATGCTTGCAATAGAATTATTATTAAAGAAATAATGGTTAAACTGGGGGAACAATAAAATGAAAACAATAAAATTATATATCGCTTTGTTTCTGTCATTTTCTGGTTACATGTTAATATATGCACAAGAAACCGAACAGAAGTTATCTGAAGCTAAATCATCTTATAAAGCTGGAAAACTTGAGGAATCAAGATTTGCACTTGAGGAAGCTTTACGGCAAGTTCATGTTTTAATTGGGCAGGAGATTTTGAAGGTCTTGCCGGAGGAAATGAAAACATTGCAAGTTAGTACAGAAGAGGATGAAGTAACCGGAATGGGGAGTGGGAATATAGGTATTTTTGTGAACCGTTATTATAAAGAGGAAAGTAAAGAAA
>JBNLCS010000070.1:0-5745 GCA_050303935.1 Bacteroidales bacterium | reverse complement strand
AACCTTTTAATGAAACTTGCCAAACATGAAGAATAAAAACTTATTTTAACCGATACTGGAACCATTACCTGCGAAGTAACTTCTCTAATAATGTCAAAATAAATTTTTTCATTGTCTTCGGTCGTTTTGTCCAAGTCAGATGGTAATATAAATATATTAAGTTCGAGTCCATCCGCTCCAACTGCTTCTAATCTTTTTGGAAAATAAACCCATTGATCCGCTGTGATGCAATTAATGCTGGGTATCACCGGCACATCGACCTTTTTTTTAACGTTTTCAACTAATTTTAAATATTCATCAGTTATTTTGTCCTTTACCACTTCATTTTCAAACATATCAAGGGTTTCTGGATAAGTAAACTGCATGGAAGCCATTTTTTTTAAGCCGGCATCCATCTCCCGGATAATTTCTTCCTCAAATAATGACTTCAACACTACAGCGGATGCACCTTCTTTAACAAATCCAACAATATTATCCACATTGCCTGTTAATCCGCAACTACCTACTATAAGAGGGGACTTTAATTCAAGTCCCATATATTTTGTTGATAAATCTTTCATTTCTTGTGCTTTTTTTGAATATATTAGGTCAATTATTGAATTTTGTAAGTATAAATGTAAACACAATTTTTAGTTTACCGTAAAAAAAGGCATTTAATCAACCAAAAGCATAACAGATTAAACCTTTTTTTATAACTTAAAAAAACCAAAATATTGTAGTGATGAAAAAATCGCTTTACCTTTTACCAGTTTTAAGCATTCTTCTTTTAAATAATTGCAAGTATTTTAAAAAAGAAGAAGTACAGGAACCAAAAGAAATTGACGTTGATACAACATACGTAGACACTTTACCGGTAAGGGCACATGAAGATGTTTACCTGTTACAGGAAATTAACGATAAATTCCTGATTATTGTTGGTAGCTTTGAATCTGTGGAATACGCGCTTGTACATGCACAAAAATACGGCCGTTACGGACTGGATACTAAGGTAATACAAAAACCTGACGGTTTTTTCATGGTTTCTGCAAGAGCTTTTGAATCTCATGATCTAGCCCATAAAGAACTAAAACCTATAAAAATAAAATATGCAAAAAATGCATGGATATATTTAAATGAAAGGGTAATTGACCCTCAAGAATTAGCCATGATATTGAGTAAAACTTCCTAAATATTTTTACTATCGCACAATTTTTTATTTTTTCCCAAACACCTGGAATGTTGCATGTATGGTTTTTAATGAACGGCTAACGCATGGTAAACTGATAAAAAGGCACAAAAGATTTTTAGCAGATATACGATTAGATGACGGAACGATAATAACTGCACATTGCACCAATTCTGGTTCCATGAAATCATGTCTGGAAGAAAATGCAGAAGTATATTTAACCTTTCATAACAAACCTGAAAGAAAAACCCAATATACATGGGAAATGATAAAGATAAACAACAATTGGGTAGGTGTTAACACAAATAATCCGAATAAACTGGCTTTTGAATTTATAAGCAATAAAAAAATAAAAGGTTTAAACCAATATCGTACTATAAAAAAAGAAGTAACATGGAACGATAGCCGGTTAGACCTTTATGCTGAAAACGAACATGAAAAATGCTTTATTGAAGTTAAAAATGTAACATTGAAGGAAGATAATTATGCAATGTTTCCAGATGCAGTTACAAAACGGGGACAAAAACATCTTGTTGCCCTGTCAAAATTGAAAATGAGAGGTTTTCGGGCTGTTATGTTATATATTATTCAACGATCTGATGTGAATATTTTTGCACCTGCAAAACATATTGACCCACAATATGCTCATATTTTAAAAGAAGTTGTTGCGAAAGGCGTGGAAATATTTCCCCTACGGGTAAATGTATCGCCCCTGGAAATTAATTTTGACAAAATGTTGCCCTATCAATTATAAAAAATTACCATTGCAAAAATTATTCTTTCGTAATATTCATTTAGTAACGATCCAATAGTGGTTCATTTGCATAAAACACTATTAACAAACCAATTAAAAACAATCACCCCCATTCTAACAAAACACATTCTTGCTGCAAGTTTACACGTAAAATTGACCTGTATACATTATTGAATCATTCTAAATGTTAATTAAATCTTTATATTTGAAACAGAAATGATTTGCTTGATGAAAAGCTGCAAAAAAATAAAATATTACTCAAAAATATTCTCTTACCTTCTAACCATATTCTTACTAAACTTTTCTTTAGTCTCTGGGCAGCAAGATTTCTTTTTTAATCGTTTAAATGTTAACCACGGTCTTTCAAGTAATAATGTGAATTCCATTTATAAGGACAAAAGAGGGTTCATGTGGTTTGGCACAATGTCTGGTCTTAACCGATACGATGGATACAATTTTAAAATTTATAAACATAATATCCATGATTCTACTACTATTTCTGATAATTTTGTAAATGGCATATTTGAAGACCATTTAGGTAGAATATGGGTAAACACACACGACGTATTCAATATTTTCAATCCGGAAACTGAAAATTTTATCAAAGCATCAAATGACACTGCTTTTGATAGTTTTGGGATTGATCCGGGTTCCATCATTAGTATTTTTAAAGATTCACAAGGTAATTTCTGGTATAATGACATCCGGTCACGTTTATATAAATACAATAAAGGAAAAAATGAATTTATTGAAATCAATATTGTTTCAGAACTTAATTATCCTCTTATTGATTTGTTAATTACATCAATTCACAATGATAAAGATGGAAACATCTGGTTGATAACTAGAAATGGATTATTAATAAAACTTAATACCATAACTAATTCTGTATCCTTAATTATTGATGATTTACATGTTAAAATGGATGATAAGTTATATACTTATAATCTTTTTATTGATACCGAAAATGATATCTGGATAAATGCAACCAATGATGCGCTGGGTGTTTTCTTTTATGATATCTCTGAAAATGACCTGTATCATTTTAATGAAAATGCAGGAAAAGTTCAACTTAGCACTAATATTGTAATTGGTATTGTTCAGGACAATAAAGGATATATATGGATTGCAACAGATCATGGTGGTATCAATGTAATTAATAAAGAAAACTTTGATGTAACTCTTGTTCTTCACGATCCCAATGATGAAAAAAGCATTAGCCAGAATTCTGTTACCTCTATTTATAAGGATAATATAGGTATTATATGGGCAGGTACATTTAAAAAAGGAGTAAATTATTATCATGATAATATTATTAAGTTCAAATCATTTAAGCACGTCCCATCCGACCCTAATAGTTTGATTTTAGACGATGTTAATTGTTTTCAGGAAGATGACAAAGGAAATATCTGGATTGGCACCAATGGTGGCGGGTTGGATTATTTTAACCGAAAAACAGGAAAATTCAAGCATTTCATGCATGATCCTGCTGACCCGTCAAGTATATCAAACGACATTATTGTAAACCTTTTTATTGATAGTGAAAAAATCCTTTGGATAGGTACATATTATGGCGGACTGAATTACTATAAAAATAACCGGTTTTATCATTTTAAGGCTGATAATTCTGATCCCACTTCCATTTCGGATAACCGAATTTGGAACATTTATGAAGATTCGGACAAAAATTTATGGATCGGTACCCTTGGTGGAGGATTAGATAAATTTGACAAAGAGAAAAATATTTTTTACCATTATAACCAAAGTAGTCTAAATTCAGTCGGTTCCAATTATATTTCGGCTATTGTTGAAGATGACCACGATAATATATGGTTTGGAACAGCCCACGGGATTAGTATTTATGAAAAATCAACTGAACGTTTTTTCTACCTTGTACGTGAAGATGGTAATCAAAATACCTTATCTAACAATAATATAACATCTTTGTTATATGATAAGAACGGGTACATCTGGATTGGTACCCGCGAAGGCATAAACATATATAATCCCTACAAAAAGACTTTTAAATTTATCAGACAGTCAGATGGTTTACCTGATAATGCGATCTCCACCATTTTAAAGGATAATAATGGTACCATCTGGTTGTCAACTACAAATGGCATTTCAAATATCATAATAAAAAATGCCAATTTTGACAGCCTAAACTTCGATATAAAAAACTATGATGAATCTGACGGCCTGCAGGGAAAAGAATTTAATCAAAACGCTGCTTTAAAAGCCTCCACGGGAGAATTGATTTTTGGTGGCGCCAATGGTTTTAATATTATTCAACCTGAAAAGATTAAAATCAATGAGATTAAACCGGATGTAGTGTTAACCGACTTTATGCTTTACAATGACAATATTATGGCTAAGCAAAAAATCAATGGTCGTATATTACTTGAAAAAAGTATAACACAAACCAATAGTATAACCTTAAAACACAAAGAAAATATGTTTACTATTGGTTTTGCTGCACTCAATTATTTTCAACCTGAAAAAAATAAATATAAATACAGATTGGTTGGGTTTAATGATAACTGGCTCAATGCCGACCTAAATACCAGAAAAGTAACATTTACTAACCTGGACCCCGGTGAATATATTTTTGAAGTTATAGCTTCCAATAATGATGATAAATGGAATGAGCAAGGGGCAAAACTTAAGATCAATATCTTGCCGCCCTATTGGAAAACACGCTGGGCTTTACTTGTTTATATAATAATAATAATTGCCTTGTTATTAGTATTGCGCCAAATGGTGCTTAATAGGGAACGTACACAATATCAAGCCCAACAAGAAAGACAAAAAGCAAAACGCAGGCATGAGCTGGATTTATTAAAGATCCGGTTTTTTACAAACATAAGTCATGAATTCAAAACTCCACTGGCGCTGATCATTACCCCCTTAGAAAAAATTCTAAAAAACACAACAGATGAAAATGCAAAACAACAGTTTCAATTAATATACCGAAATGCCAAACGATTGCTGAACCTGGTAAATCAATTACTTGATTTCAGGAGAATGGAGATGCAGGGTATAAAACTAAATTCTACTCCCGGAGAAATTGTTTCATTTGTTAAAGAAATCCTTTTTTCCTTCAGTGATTTGTCAGAAAAAAAAGATATAGAACTTAACTTCATATCCTCTGTTGATAAACTGAACACCTATTTTGATCATGATAAATTAGAAAAAATAATTTTCAACCTGCTATCGAATGCATTTAAATTTACCCCCGAAAAAGGTACCATTAATTTAAAAGTTGGGATCAATAAAGAAAACAACCCTATTATCACACATTCTGAAAAGGAAACTAAAAATTTAATATGGATCGTAATTAAGGTTGAAGATACAGGTATCGGTATACCAAAAGACAAACAAAAAAAGATATTTATCCGCTTTTTCCAGGATGACATTCCCGGTACAATGATAAACCAGGGTAGCGGTATAGGCCTCTCACTCGTAAATGAATTTGTGAAGTTACATAAGGGTAAAGTTTATGTTGAAAGTGAAGTTGGTAAAGGAAGTACGTTTACTGTGATGCTTCCGGTAAACAAAGAACCTGAAATACACAAAATAAAATCATTAGATATAAATAAGGACAATACCGTTGAAGAACCAGAAATAAAGAATGACAAAAGCTTGCCCCTGATATTGATTGTTGAAGACAACGAAGATTTCCGTTTTTACTTAAAAGATAATCTAAAAGCCAATTACAATATTATTGAAGCCTCAAACGGAAGAATTGGCCTGAAGCAGGCAATCGATTATAAACCTGACCTGATTGTAAGCGATGTAATGATGCCGGAAATGGATGGCATTGAAT